>JAAXZP010000107.1 GCA_012719815.1 Christensenellaceae bacterium | reverse complement strand
GAAGGAGATATCAATGGAGAACAACACGAATCAAAACTGCTACGATTCGTCGCAGATCCAGGTATTAGAAGGCCTGGAGCCTGTACGAAAGCGGCCGGGCATGTATATTGGGTCCACCGATGCGCGCGGCCTGCATCATCTGGTCTACGAAGTGGTGGACAACTCGGTGGGCGAAGCGATGGCGGGCTTTTGCGACCATATTATGCTCGTCATCAAGGCCGACGGCAGCATCGAGGTATCCGACAACGGCCGGGGCATCCCGGTGGACAATCACCCCAAGGTGGGCAAGTCGTCGCTGGAAGTTGCGCTGACCATGCTGCACGCGGGCGGCAAGTTCGGCGGGAACGGCTATAAGGTATCCGGCGGCCTGCACGGCGTGGGCGTGTCAGTGGTGAACGCGCTGTCCAAAAAGCTGATAGCGACGGTGCGCCGCGACGGGCATATCCACCGGATGGTGTTTCACCGCGGCGAGCCGGAGTGCGACATCGCCATCATCGGCGATACCGATGAAACGGGCACCACGATACAGTTCTGGCCCGACAACGAGATATTCGAGACGGTGGAGTTCAATTACGATACCCTGCGGGTGCGCATGCGCGAGCTGGCGTTTTTGAACAAGGGGCTGCGCATCATCATCGAGGATGAGCGCACCAAGCAGAAGCACGACTATCATTTTGAGGGCGGCATTGTGTCGTTCGTCAAGTATCTCAACAAGAACAAGCAGCCGCTGCACGAGGAGCCCATCTATTTCTACGCGGAGAAGGGCACCACCACCGTGGAGATCGCGATGCAGTACAGCGACTCGTACAGCGAGAACATATTCACGTTCGCGAACAACATCCCGACGCACGAGGGCGGCACGCACCTGATGGGCTTCAAATCCGGCCTGACGCGCGTCATTAACGACTACGCGCGCCGGTTTAACATGCTCAAGGAGAAGGACGAGAACCTGTCGGGCGAGGATATCCGAGAAGGCCTGACGGCCATCATCAGCGTGAAGATCGCGGAGCCGCAGTTTGAGGGGCAGACCAAGACGAAACTGGGCAACAGCGAAGTGCGGCCGCTGGTAGACGGCGTGCGGGGTACCGAACTCAAGGCGTTTTTGGAGGAGAACCCCGCCGTCGCGCGGGAGATTGTGGGCAAGTGCCTGGTAGCGCAGCGCGCCCGCGAGGCGGCGAGAAAGGCGCGCGAGCTGACCCGGCGCCAGTCGGTGCTGGAGCGCACCACGCTGCCCGGCAAGCTGGCGGACTGCAGCGAACGCGACGCCAGCCTTTGCGAGATATTCATCGTTGAGGGCGACAGCGCGGGCGGCAGCGCCAAGCAGGGCCGCGACCGGCGCTTCCAGGCGGTGCTGCCGCTGCGCGGCAAGATACTGAACGTGGAGAAAACGCGGCAGGACAAGGCGCTGGCCAACGCGGAGATCCGCGCGATGGCGACGGCGGTCGGCGCGGGCATCGGCGAGGACTTCGACGTGTCGAAACTTCGCTACAACCGCATCATCTGCATGACGGACGCTGACGTGGACGGAAGCCATATCCGCATCCTCCTTTTGACGTTTTTCTACCGCTACATGCGCGAGCTGATTGAAGGGGGGCATGTGTATATCGCGCAGCCGCCGCTTTACAAGGTGACCAAGAACAAGGTGGAAAAGTACCTGTACAGCGACGAAGCGCTGGAAGCGTATCTCAACGAAATAGGCAGGGAAGGGGCGACCGTACAGCGCTTTAAAGGCCTGGGCGAGATGAACCCGGAACAGCTGTGGGAGACCACGATGAACCCGGAAAACCGGACGCTGCTGCAGGTTTCCCTGCAAAACGCGATCGAGGCGGAAGAGATATTCACGATACTGATGGGCGACGCGGTGGAGCCGCGGCGTGAGTTTATCGAGCAGAACGCCAAGCTGGTCGCCAATCTGGACATATAGGGGGTTAAGACTTTGGACGAAAAAAGAAAGGCGATTCTGCCGATAGCTATAGAGAAAGAGATGAAGACGTCGTTCATCTCTTACGCGATGGCCGTGATCATCAACCGGGCGCTGCCCGACGTGCGCGACGGCTTAAAGCCGGTGCACCGCCGCATACTCTATTCGATGAACGAGCTGGGGCTGACGCCCGACAAGCCGTTCCGTAAAAGCGCGCGCATCGTGGGCGACGTGCTGGGCAAGTATCACCCGCACGGCGACAGCGCGGTTTACATGGCGATGGTACGCATGGCACAGGATTTTTCGATACGCCATCCGCTGGTGACCGGGCACGGCAACTTCGGCAGCGTGGACGGCGACGCGCCCGCGGCGATGCGTTACACCGAGGCCAGGATGTCGCCCATTGCGATGGAGCTGCTGCGCGACATTGACAAGGACACGGTGGATTTTTACCCCAATTTTGACGAGACGCTGATGCAGCCGCAGGTGCTGCCCGCCAAGTTCCCCAACCTGCTGGTGAACGGCACCGGCGGCATCGCGGTGGGTATGGCGACCAACATACCGCCGCACAACCTTGCCGAGGCCATCGACGCGACTATCCATCTGATAGACGACCCGGACGCGACGGTGAGCGACCTGATGCAGTACATCAAGGGGCCGGATTTCCCGACGGGCGGCATCGTGATCGGCGCGGCGGGCATATCGGCGGCGTACCATACCGGCCGCGGCAAAATCGTGACGCGCGCCCGGACGGAGATTGAGGAGTATAAGCCGGGCCGGCAGCGCATCATTGTGACCGAGATACCTTACCAGGTGAACAAGGCGGCTCTGATTACGCGCATCGCGGAGCTGGTGCAGGACAAGACGATCGACGGCATTTCCGACATCCGCGACGAGAGCGACAAGAGCGGCATGCGCATCGTGATCGAGCTCAAAAAGGACGTGAACGCCAACGTTATCCTGAACCGCCTGTATAAACACACGCAGATGCAGGAAACGTTCGGCGTGATCATGCTGGCGCTGGTTGACGGCGAGCCGCGCGTGCTGAACTTAAAAGAGCTGTTGCATTACTATATCGAGCACCAGAAGGACGTAATTGTCCGCAGGACGAAATTTGACCTGGAGCGCGCGGAAGCGCGGGCGCACATACTGGAAGGCCTGATTATAGCACTGGACAACATTGACGAAGTCGTCGAGCTGATCAAGAACTCGCCCGATGTGCCCACCGCCAGAGACGGGCTGATGACGCGGTTCGGCCTGACCGAAAAGCAGGCGCAGGCGATACTCGACATGCGGCTGCAGCGCCTGACAGGGCTGGAGCGCGACAAGATCCTCGCGGAGTATGAAAAGCTATTGGAGCGCATCGCTTACCTGAAGAAGATACTGGAGACGCCGCAGATGGTGCTGGATATCATCAAGGAAGAGATGACGGAGATCAAGGAGAAATATGCGGATGCGCGCCGCACCGAGATCACGTATACCGCCGACGATGATATCGACATGGACGAGCTGATACAGGAAGAGGAGATGGTGGTGACGCTGACGCACTTCGGGTACGTCAAGCGCATCCGCTCCGACGCGTACCGCACGCAGAAGCGCGGCGGCAAGGGCATCACCGGCCTGTCCGCCCGCGAGGAGGATTTTGCGGAGCATGTGATTGTGACGTCCACGCACAGCACGCTGCTGTTCTTCACCAACAGGGGCAAGGTGTATAAGTGCCGGTGCTACGACCTGCCGGAAACGGGCCGCACCGCGAAGGGCACGGCCATCGTGAACCTTTTGAATCTGGACGCCGGGGAGAAGGTATCCGCGGTGTTCCCCGCAACGGGGCTCAATGTGGAGAAAAAGCTGGTGATCGTGACGCGGGACGGCTACATCAAGAAGACACGGGTGTCCGAGTTCGCCAACATCCGCCAGAACGGCCTGATCGCCATCGGCCTCCGCGAAGGGGACGAGCTGGTGGGCGTGCTGGAGACTTCCGGCCACGACAACCTGATACTGGGCACCGCGCAGGGCATGTCCATCATGTTCTCCGAGGAGGATGTGCGCGACATGGGCCGCACCGCGATGGGCGTGAAAGCGGTGGAGCTGCGCGAAGGCGACCGCGTGGTGGGCATCGCCATCGCGCGGGAGGGCGCCGACGTGCTGGTGATATCCGAAAACGGCTACGGCAAGCGCACGCCGCTGACGGAGTATAAGGTGCAAAAGCGCGGCGGCATCGGCGTGAGGACGCTGAATGTCACCGAAAAGACGGGCGACATGTGCGCTTTGGGCGTGGTGGACGGCACGGAGGATATCATGCTGATCAACGACGCGGGCGTGATCATCCGCACGCGGGTGAGCGAGATATCCGTTTACGGCCGCGATACCCAGGGCGTGAAGCTGATGAACGTGGATGAGGATTCGCGCGTGGTGTCCGCGGCGCTGGTGCCGCCGGATGAGAACGGCAACGGCGAGGAAGACGCCGACGCGCCGGACGGCGAATAGGCATAGCCCCCTGACGCGCGAGGAATACGGTATACATTACTAGTATATGTATTGCATTATTATACCATATGTTGTACAATGCTGTGCAGGACAGTGGGCATATATCGGCGATACATAGCAAGAGGTCAGCAAGCGTATTCCTTCAGCCTGGCAAACGACATGCGCGGTGTAGAGGGGGACTTTCTGGGGAATGATACGAAGGAATATGCCGGATGCGGGGGAGGCGGCGCCTCCCCCCATTGCACTGGTCATATTTGTGAATGAGGTTTAAAATTGAAATACAGAAGACGCCGCCTGCTGGTTCTGAAAAGAAAACACATCAGGATAATCATCATCATTGCTGCCGTGATTGCCGCGGCGGTTGTGCTGGCTCTGGTGACGCAGGCCAACGCGCGCCGTTCTGAGAAACAAAGCGCCGTGGCCGCGGTGGCTGCGCGCGGCATGATCAGCATCGGCCTGAGAGGAGACCTCGGCGCGCTCTGCACCTACAACGAGGAAACCGGCGCGTTTGAAGGGCTGGAGAAGGACGTGGCCGAGGAAATTGTGGCCCGCCTATTTCCCGACGGCATTATTGTGAATTTCGTGCGCGTAAACTCAGAGACCAAGGATTCGGAGCTGCGGCGGGGCGCGCTGGACATGTCGCTGGGCGCGTCGGTGGATATGGGCAAGAGCGGCATCAGCTATACCGAGCCGTTTTTTGCCGACGCCAGCGCGATACTGGTGCAGGGCGGGCAGGTTACCGATATCGCGCAACTTAACGGCAAGGTGATAGCGGTGGTGCAGAACTCGTTGCTTGCCGCCAGCAGCGAAAAGGACAAGGATGTAAACATACTGGAGGAATATCTGGGAAAACTGGGCCTGGACGTGACGGTGAAAAAGTACGCATCGTATCCCGAGGCGGTGGACGCGCTGAAAATTGGCGCCGTATCGGGGATAGCGGCGAGCGAGCTCAACCTCAAGCGGTTCGGCCTGAAAGGCATGCTGCTTTTGCCTGAACGGTTCCTGCCCAGCCGGTACTGCGTGCAGGTGCGCAGCGACCTGGGCGCGTTTTCCCAGGCGGTCAGCGACTGTATCGACGAGATGAGGCGGGACGGAACGCTTGCCGCGCTGGCCGAGAAATGGAATCTGGTGGACTATTCCGCGCTGGGATCGTAACGGAGGTATCAATGAAGAGCGGACTTATCAGGGTGGCTGCGGCTGTGCCCGAGGTGGCTGTGGGCAATGTCCGCAAAAACCGGGAGCACATCGTGCGGATGCTGCGCGAGGCGGAGGACATTGGCGCGAGCATCGTGGCGTTTCCCGAGCTTTCACTCACGTCTTATACGCTGGGCGACCTGTTCCGGCAGCACCATCTGCTGGAACTCAGCGAGCAGCAGCTGGGCTTGCTGCTGGAGGAGACCAAGGACTTAAAAGCGCTGGCCATTGTGGGCATGCCGGTAGCCTCGGCGGACAAGCTGTATAACACCGCTGTGGTGTTTCAGTCCGGCAGGGTGCTGGGCGTGGTGCCCAAGATATATATCCCCAACTATTCGGAATACTACGAGGAACGGTGGTTTGCCTCCGGCGCTCAATTAAGCGAAAAAACTGTGGAGCTGGCTGGGCAGACAGCGCCGTTCGGCTCGGATTTGCTGTTTGAATGCGAGCAGGTGCGCGAGCTGGTGCTGGGCGTGGAGCTGTGCGAGGATTTGTGGGTGCCGTTCCCGCCGCATGCCTATCAGGCGACGTCCGGGGCGACGCTGATCGTCAACATATCGGCGAGCAACGAACTGGCGGGCAAGGGCGAGTACCGCGAGCAGATGATCCGGCAGCAGTCCGGGCGGTTTGTGTGCGGCTATGTGTACGTTTCCGCAGGGCCCGGCGAGTCCACCACGGACACGGTGTTCGGCGGGCACGCGGTGATGGCGGAGAACGGCAGCCTGCTGGAGAGCTCGCCGCGCTTTTTGTTTGACGCGCATATGAGCGTGACGGAGTTTGACCTGCACCGGCTGCTGCACGATCGGAAGCTGAGGAATACGTTCGTGGCCGAAGGGCCGGGGAGGACGTACCGTCGGGTACGGTTTTCCGCGGCGGAGGCGGAGCCGCGTTTCCGCCAAATCGACCGTATGCCGTTTGTGCCGGGCGGGCGCGAGGAGCGCGACGTGCGCTGCCGGGAGGTTTTTGATATCCAGGTGACGGCCCTGACCAAGCGGATCCTGCATGCCGGCGTGAAAAGCCTGGTGGTCGGCGTGTCGGGCGGGCTGGATTCCGCGATGGCGCTGATGGTGGCGACGGAGGCGGCGGTGCGCGCCGGGCTGGACAGGAGCGCGGTGGTGGGCGTGGTAATGCCCGGGCTGGGCAGCACCGAGGCCACGCAGGACCTGGCGAGGCGGCTGGTCGCGGCCGTGGGCGCGACGCTGCGCGAGATCAGCATCGTGCGGGCGGCGCGGGAACATCTGAAGGACCTGGGCCATGACGGGCGGGCGGATATCACGTTTGAAAACGCGCAGGCGCGCGAGCGCACGCAGGTGCTGATGGATCTGGCGAACCAGCTTTCCGGGCTGGTGGTGGGCACCGGCGATCTCTCGGAGCTGGCGCTGGGCTTTTGCACGTACGCGGGCGACCAGATATCGATGTACGGCGTGAACGCGGGCGTCGCCAAAACGCTGATCAAAGAGATGGTGCTGGCGATATCGCGCGATGACGGGGTGCTGCACGCGATCGCGCAGGAGATAGTGGCCATTCCGCCGTCGCCCGAGCTGCTGCCGCCCACCGGCGAGGACGAGCGGCAGGATACGCAGAAGCTGGTCGGCCCATATGACCTCAATGACTTCTTCATGTACTACATACTGCGCTTTGCGATGCCGCCCAAGAAAGTGTTGCTGCTGGCGAAGCACGCGTATCCGGAGTACAGCGAGGCGCAGCTGAAGGAACAGCTGAAGGCGTTTTACCGGCGGTTTTTCGCGTCGCAGTTCAAGCGGTCGTGCATGCCGGACGGGCCCAAGGTGGGCAGCGTGTCGCTCTCGCCGCGCGGCGACTGGCGCATGCCTTCGGACGCGGAAGCCGAGGCGTGGCTGGCGGAACTGGACGAAGAATAAGCTTACCGCTATGACTGGCCCCGGAGATAACCGGGGCTTTTGTTTACACGGCGGGGCTCCGGGCTGACAAAAAGGCGGACAGCCTTGCCGCCGCCCGCCTGTGATTTTTGCCGCTGTGACGGAGCCTTAGGCTGATGGCGCCGCGTTCCTGTTCATGAACCCGCCGACGATATAGAGGATGGGCAGGACAAGGCCCAAAAGGTTCCAGATAGAGAATGCGCCGAACAGGCTGATTAACATCAGTCCGCCCATGATGAAGCCGACGACGATGAAAAATGACGCCTTGGATGGATCGCCGCAGAACTTAACGCCGATAATGCCGACTATCAGGTCTGCGGCGGCGGGGATTAAAAATACGATGAAAAGCGCGCCGCCTAATATGCCGCCCAAAGCTCCGAATATATTGTTTGCAAGCGATGCGAGAAGGGACCCGAGGAACAGCGAAAGGATCATCAGCAGGGCACAGAAAGCTCCTATCACAATGTAGATTATGCTGACGACTTTTAACATCGTTTTGCCTGGTGCGTTCATGATATCCTCCTTGAAGATTCATTTTGATATCATTCTAGACATTTAATGGAATTATTAAACGTATGGCAGAAAGCCTGGGTGAAACCAGGCAGAAAAACTGCGGATAGAGAGAATGGCATAAATGAGGACGGAATGAGCCTGCGGCTGCGTTTGGGCTGACAAAAAGCGGGCAGTCATACCGACTGCCCGCCCTTCTGAAATTTCTGCTGATGTATCGGAGCTTTAGGCTGACGGTGATGCCGCCTTTTTATTCATGGAGCCGCCGACGATGTAGAGAATCGGCAGCACGAATCCGATCAGGCTGGTGACATTGAAACCGCCGGCAGCAATGCTGAAGATCAGGCTTACCAGAGCAAGAACGCAGAGAATGATACCGGTTATAATGAAGAAGTTTGCCTGGGAAGGATCCCCGCATTTTTTAAGCCCGACAATACCCAATACCAGCTCCAGCACGCTGACAACGAGCAAGATAATGGTCCCAACAATGAGAATGCCGGCAAGCGGGATCAGAGCAGCAGCCACCGTCGCGCCAATCAGGGCGATGATCGATACGATCACAGCGATGGCTCCGAAAATGATGAACAGAATGCTGACCACTTTTAAGAATGTTTTGCCGGGAGCGTCCATGATTCCCTCCTAAAAAATTAATAGTGTGATACCGTATACAGCATCACACTGATAATATCATTTTATACTATTAACTGTCAATTAATCTTATATTCTGGACTGACAAGATTTAATAATTATTGTAGTAATCGCCTTTGCGGTAGTCGTAAACGGCGCCGCTGCTGTAAAGGCTGAGGTTATCAAGAGCAAGGCCGGTGCCGATGGCGACGCAGGAGATGGCGTCTTCCGCGACGTAGCACGGAATGCCCGTCTTTTCGCTGAACAGCCGGTCGAGGCCGTAGAGCAGCGACCCGCCGCCGGTCATGCAGATGCCGTTTTCCGCGATGTCCGACGACAGTTCGGGCGGTACGCGCTCCAGCACGCTGTGCAGCGTTTCCATCATCGCGTTGAGCGGCTCTTCCAGCGCCTCGATGGTCTCGTTGGAGGAGAGGGTGACCGACTTGGGCAGGCCGGAGATGAGGTTTCGCCCCGCCACTTCCATGTAAATCTGCTCCTTGCGCGGGAAGGCGGAGCCGATGTTGATCTTGATCTCCTCCGCGGTGCGTTCGCCGATGAGCATGTTGTGCTTTTTCTTCATATACCGGATGATGGCTTCGTCGAACTTGTCGCCCGCGATCTTCACGGAATCGCTGACGACGATGCCGCCCAGCGAAATCACAGCGATGTCGCAGGTACAGCCGCCGATGTCGATGACCATGTTGCCGACGGGCGCGGAGATGTCGATGCCCGCGCCGATAGCAGCGGCCATCGGCTCTTCGATGAGGTAGGTATGGCGCGCGCCGGCTTCTTCCGCAGCCTCGATGACGCTGCGGCGCTCCACCTCGGTGACGCCGGACGGCACGCAGATCATCACGCGCGGCTTGAAGAACAGCCGCCGACCGATAACTTTGCGCAGGAAATAGCGCAGCATGCGTTCGGTATCGTGAAAGTTGGAAATGACGCCGTTGCGCAGCGGGCGAACCGCCACAATGTTGCCCGGCGTGCGGCCCAGCATGACCCGGGCTTCCTCGCCGATGGCGATGATTTCGCCGGTGTTGCGGTTGACTGCCACGACGGAAGGTTCGCGCAGCACGATGCCTTTGCCTTTCACATAGATCAGAACGCTGGCTGTGCCCAGATCTATGCCAATATCGTTGAATTCAAACAGACCCATTTATTTAACCCCTTTAAATTACTCCACCACCGGGTATGTCCGAAAAATAAGTTAAGATATACTATAATACAAAAGGGTCATTTTTTCAACAGGAACAGCCTTCTTTTGCACGCCCAAGAATATACAGCGCTTTGCGGGTTTATACGTCGGGGAGATTTAACGCGCTATGCCGCGGAGGTTGGCGGGCATTTTGCCGCCTGCGGTTGCGCCGGCGCGGCGCTCCTGTTATCATAGGCGCATGAAGACCATACTGCTCTGCGCGCTGGGCGCGCGCTGGTCGCACAGCAGCCTCGCGCTGCCCTGCCTTATAAAGGCTGCGGCGGGTTTGCCGGTGCGCGCCGCGGAATACAACATCAACGACAGCCCGGACGAGGTGATCGAGCGCGTCGTGAGCGCCGAGCCGGAAGCCGTGGGCTTTTCCTGCTATATCTGGAACATCGGCTTTGTGCTGACCGTCGCGTCGGCCGTCAAGAAACTTCGGCCAGGCTGCACCATACTGCTGGGCGGACCCGAGGTGTCGTTTGACGCCCCAGAGCTGATGAAAAGGCACCGGTTTATCGACATCATCGTCCGCGGGCCGGGCGAAGCGCCTTTCCGCCGTTTTGCGGAGGCGTTCTGCAATGGGGAGCCTTTTGACGATACGCCGTCCGCCTGCATCCGCACGCCGGACGGAGGCATTAAAGAGACGCCGGACGCCGCGCCGATGCCGATGGAACAGCTTCCGTTTGTCTATGACGACCTTAGTGGCTACGCCGACAGGATCATCTATTACGAGACCAGCCGCGGCTGCCCGTTTCGCTGCGCTTACTGCCTGTCGGCCCGCACCGTGACGGATTTTCTGCCGGAAGAGCGCGCTGTCCAAGAGCTGGAATACTTTATGCGCCACGACGTGCGGCAGGTGAAGCTGGTGGACCGCACGTTCAACTACCCGGACGACCGCGCCCGTCGCATATTCGCGGCGCTGATTGCGCTGAAGCAAAAGTATCCGCAGAGCCACACCAATTTCCACTTTGAGATATCCGCGAGCCTGCTCTCCGACGAGACGCTGGCCGTGCTGGCCGACGCGCCGCCCGGGCTTATACAGTTTGAGGTGGGCATACAGTCCACCCACGGGGAAACGCTGCGCGCCGTGGGCCGCGGGCACAGCACGCAGGCCGTGCTGGAGAAGACCGCCCGCCTGTGCCGCATGAAGAACCTGCATGTGCACGTGGACCTGATCGCCGGTCTGCCGATGGAGACGCCGGAGAGCTTCGCGCAGTCCTTCAACGACGCTTACCGGCTGGGCGCCGACCGGCTGCAGCTGGGCTTTCTGAAAGTGCTCAAAGGCTCGCCGCTGCGCGAGGACGCGGAGCGCTACGGCATCGTCTACAGCGACGATGCGCCCTATGAGGTGCTTCAGACCAGCACCATGCCGTACGCTGCGCTGCGCCGGCTGCACCGCATAGCGGCGCTGCTGGATATGCTGTATAACGACCGCGCTGCGGTCAAAACGCTGGAGCTGCTGACGCTGCGGACGGCGCCGTATGACGTGTTTGACGGGTTTGCGGGGTTTCTTGTGCAGCGGGGGT
>JAAXZP010000106.1 GCA_012719815.1 Christensenellaceae bacterium | reverse complement strand
GAGCGGCCAGCAGCACGGCCGCCGCCGCGATGGAGATGACCAGCGCCCTGCTGCGCCTGTCCTTAAGGCCGCGCGCCCTCAAAGGCGGCGGATTGGCGGGGCCGAGAGCCGCCGCGTCTGTTTTTAGCGGCTGCCCGCAGTTCATGCAGAACCGGGAGTTGTACGCGTCGATCTGGCCACAATTGGGACATTCCATAAGCGCCTCCATTTGCCGCCCGGCTGGGCAGGCTGTCCTGTTAAGTAAAATATATGACCGGCTGGGGCTGGGCTATGACAGGCTGATTCCTAAATGCACATTCGTGCGTAATACTTTCCTCGCTGTGGTTGTGATAATACAGGCAAAGCTTGGCTGAAAAGCCGCATCCCCCTAGAAAAGCAGTGCTTCCATGAGGATACGCTGCGGGGCTTTGTTTCAGTAAACGTCCCGGTGCACCTTGTGCTGAGGGAACGTGTTGTGCGGCGGCATCGGCCTTTCGGGATAGCCGATGGACAGTATCGCAAACGGGATGATGTGCTCGGGGATATCGTATATCGCGCGCACTTTTTTCATGATGTCCTGCTTGGGATAGAGCCCAAGGTACACGCCGCCAAGGCCCATCGCTTGGGCGGCGAGCAGTATGTTGCCGGCACACAGCGCGCAGTCCTGTATGAAAAACTCGGTGTGGGACGCGCGGTAGCCGCTTAAGTTGGCCATGATCAGTATGCCGAGCGGCGCTTTTTTCAGCATACTCCAGTAGGTGACCAGCGCCGACGTCGCGGCTTTTTTATCGGGGTCCTGCATCACCAGGAACTCCCACGGCTGCGAGTTCATCGCTGACGGCGCGACCATGCCCGCTTTGAGCAGCGTTTCGATGGTCTCCTCCGGCACCGGACGGTCCTGATATACACGGCAGCTGCGCCGTTCCATGATGGCTTTCAATGCGTCCATATTACGGCTGACCTCCTATACGATGTTCCAGATCCCACCCTTGAGGCGGGTCTTTTGAAAGATACATGCCGATGATCGCTTTTTCGGCCACGCGCCACGGCAGTATGGCGCTGATCACCCGGAGTGCCCGGTACTCAAAATCCGGGCAGATGCGCGCGGGCGGGCTCTTCATTTCGGCTGCCTTCACGATCGCTTCGGCGTAGTGGGCGGGGTCTTTTCCCGCCATCTCGGAGCGCTCCATCTCGTACAGCGCGCGCAGGAAAGACATGCCGTAAGCGGTATTGCGCGACTTTTTCGTGAGCACGCGGCGCGCGGTGAAATTGGTTTTGGTGTCGCCCGGCTCAACCTGGCAGAACCTGACGCCGAAAGGCTTCATCTCCATTCGAAGCGCGCAGGTCATCGAGAAAAGGGCTGCCTTGGCAGCGCTGTACATGCCCTGGAACGGCAGCGGGAAAAACGAGGCCACAGAGCCGACGTTGATCACCAGGCCGCGGCCTGCCGCCCGCATGGCGGGAAGCACGTAATTCAGCACGCGCACGATGCCGAAGAACAGCACGTCGAACTGCTCCCGCGCTTCGTCCGCCGAGGTCTCTTCTACCGCGCCGGCGATGCCGCTGCCTGCCGCGTTGACGAGTATGTCGATGCGGCCATGCCGGTCGAGCACGTACTGCACCGCTGAGTGGACCGAAGCTTCGTCCTGCAGCGTCATGGGCAGCAGCGTGAACGCCGAGCCATCCGGCCCGACTGACTCATATTGGCCGTGCCGCGACGTGCCGTAAACCACGTATCCGCGTTTAGCGAACAGCTCCGCCGTCGCCCTGCCGATGCCGGAACTGGCCCCCGTTACGAGTACAATCTGCCCGATGTCCATGATCATCCACCGCTCCCGTCTTGTGTCTGTATACGCCTTTCATTTTAACGAAACACCTGAAAGAATACAATAGGACAGGCCGGCCAAAATGCCCGGCATCAAAAAGACCGGCAGCCTGTTTTGCCGCCGGTCTATACTGATTATCAGAAGCTGTTCCGGTCGCGGTAGCTCTTGGAGCCGCCGGGCTTGCGCGACGCCGGGCCGCGCCCGTATGATGCGGCGGAAGGCTTTTTCCGGGGAGCCGGAGACGGGCGGCTACCCGGCCTGCCGCCGGATTTGCCGCCTTTCTTCCACAGAATCAGCAGCGCTGCGCCCACGCACAGTATCAGCACGACAAGCACGATGGCCAGTATCAGGAAGAACTTGCTGGCGTTGAACGAGCCGCCGGTATCTTCAACCGGCTCTTCGGTGATGTCGGCCGCTTCCTCAAAGTTGGTGGGCGTGGGCGTCACCGACTTCACCGTTACCGTGATGGGTTCGGCGTTTATCGTGTAGGTGTTGCCGTCCAGGTCTGTGGCGTTCAGCACGAAGTTATACGTCGTGGTTTCGTTGATGTTCGCCGAATACTCGATGCTCAGCTGCCCGCTGGCCGCCAGCGCCGACGTGCTGAACACATTGCCCAGGCTGGCCTCGTTCACCTGAACGTTGATAAATTCGTACTCGGTCGCGTTGGAGATATAGCCCGTGAAGTTGACTACGCCCGCGACGTGAGCTGCGGCCGGTCCACGTTCATCACCAGCTTGAGCTTCTCCTTGACTATCGAGGGGGCTACCGGCAGCTGGATGTCGACCGTCTTGTCCAGCGCCCGCTGCTCGCCGTTCTGGTCTACCATTGTCACGGAGAATATGACGGCGGTGGACGCCTCAAACGACCGCTTATACGTTTGGGTGAAAGTCTCGCCCGGCGTGAGCTTAGAGGAAGGGAATTCCACCGGCTCGCCGGCAATGGACACTTTCAGCTTGCTGTACGATACGTTGCCGTTGTTGGTGAGGCTGAGGGTGAACGTGACCTCCTCGCCCGGCTGGGGCCTGGAGTTGTCCACCGTGACCGACATCTTCACGTCGCGGATGCTCAGCTTCACGACGATGGGGTCTTTGGTGATGGCAGGCTGCTCGGCGCCGTTCGCCGTAAAGGTGATCTTGGGCGTCACCGTGATATCCCCGGTCGTCATCGTGACCTTGTGCGTGAAGGAATAGCTTTTGCCGCGGGCCAGGTCGAACTTGTCCTTGAGCGTTTTGCCGCTGACGGTGTCTACGACTTTGATGCCCGTGATATCGGCCTCGCCGTTGTTCTCCAGGTTGAACGTGAACGTGACGGTGTCGCCCGCGTCTGCGATGGTTTTATCCGCCTTGACGCCCACGTCCAGCTTGACAGACAGTTCTTTCTTTTTAATACTTGTTCTGGCCGTGACGGAGCCATCCGAATACTTTAATGTAAATTCCAAAGGCTGCCCCAGCATTTCCGTGCTGACAGTCATGGTAAACGTATCACCGGTGGTGCTGCCGGCCGGTACATTCCCGATGTCCTTTGAAACCTTTTTGTCGCCAAAATAGATTTGGCAATCCGTCAGCGCATCTTCTCTGTTGTTTGTGATGGAGAAAGTGAACTCCACTTCGCCGCCTGACGCCATCTCTGTTTTGCCCGGTGTGACCGTGAACACCACACCTTCTGCCTTTGCCACGCGCGGCAGTCCGACAAGCAGCGCGCCCAGCGCCAAAACCAGCACCAAAAACGCTGATATATGCTTCTTCAAAATGATTT
>JAAXZP010000105.1 GCA_012719815.1 Christensenellaceae bacterium | reverse complement strand
CCGTCTGCCCCAGTATGCGCGGTGCTCCCAGGCTGCCCGGATTATCCAGCAACACGCTGCCGAAAAACTCTTCCGTCGGAATATGGGTGTGCCCGAACAGCGCGACATTCGCTTCCTGCTCCTGCGCATACAGGCCGAGGCTAAGCAGCGACGATTTGACGTTGTGCCGGTGCCCGTGCGTCATCAGCAGGCGTACGTCCTCTATCGTAAGCAGGCGCTCCGCTTCTTCCGAGGACGCGAGGTCGCAGTTGCCGCGCACCGCATACACCGGTATTTTCGTCATGCTGCGGATGGTATCGGCATCCCGGCTGTAATCGCCCAAGTGCAGTATCATGTCCACGTCGGCAAAGCGGCGCAGCACCATCGCGATGCGCGCCTTATGGCCGTGCGTGTCGGCCATCACCAGCGCCGTCTTCATTTGGCAGACAGCTTGTCCCGCAGCGCAGCCAAAGCGCGCGCCCGGTGCGACAATGTATTTTTAATCTCTGCGGGTATCTCGGCAAAGGTTTGTCCCAGTTCCGGCACAAAAAACAGCGGGTCGTAGCCGAATCCCCCGCTGCCCGACGGCGCATGCGCGATAACGCCTTCCACCTCGCCGCGCGCAGTGGTGACCGTGCCGCCGGAGGCCAGCGCCACCACCGACACGAACTTCGCGCGCCGATCCTCCACGCCTTCCATCTCGGCCAGGAGCTTGGCGTTGTTCTCCTCGTCGGTGGCGTGCTCGCCCGCGTAGCGCGCCGAATACACGCCGGGCGCACCGTCCAGCGCCGCCACGCACAGGCCGGAATCGTCGGCCAGCGCGTCGCAGCCCGCAGCCCGCGCCGCCTCCCGCGCTTTCTTCACGGCGTTCGCCTCGAAAGTATCGCCGTCTTCCACCACGCTTAATTCCAGCCCGATATCCTTCAGCGATACCAGCTCGTCGTAGAATTCGCCCAGTATCGCCTTGATCTCGCGCACCTTGCCCGCGTTGTTTGTCGCAATCAGCAGTCTTCTCATAATCCCAAAGCCGCCTTCTGTATCTCCTGTATCTGCCTGGCGCCCGCCGTCGCGAGCTCCATCAGCACAGTCAACTCGTCCGACGATATCGGACGCTTCTCGCCCGTACCCTGCACCTCGATCAGCCCACCGCTGTGCGAAAACACCACGTTAATGTCCGCATCGGCGCGGCTGTCCTCGTTGTACGCGAGATCCAGCAGCGTCTCGCCGTCCACAATGCCGCAGCTCACCGCGGCCACGCCGTCCCACAGCAAGGGTTTTAGCAGCAGTCCCTCGGCCTCCATGCGCGCTTCGCATTCGCGCAGAGCCACGTAAGCGCCTGTAATGCTTGCCGTGCGCGTGCCGCCGTCCGCGTCGATCACGTCGCAGTCTATCGTTATCGTATAGCCCGGTATTGACGTCAGGTCGCATACGCAGCGCAGCGCCCGCCCGATGAGGCGGCCGATTTCGGTGCTGCGGCCGTCCGGGCGCTGGCGGTCGCGCGGCTTGCGCTGCGGCGTGCTGGCGGGCAGCATCGCGTATTCCGCCGTCAGCCAGCCCTGGTCGGTATTCTCCAGAAACGACGGCACGCCGGCCGAGAACATCGCGGTGCAAAGCACCCGCGTATGCCCCCACGTGACCAGCGCGCTGCCGTGCGCGTTTCTCAGAAACGCCTTCTCGATATGGATTGGACGCAATTCACTTGCCGAGCGTCCGTCTTCTCTTGTCATTCCTTTTCATTACTCCATCACATTGACATAGTCGGGATAAGCCATCGCCGCCTGGGCAGCGCCGGTATATTCCTCCCCTTCCACCAGTATACGCACTTCTTCCACATTGTCAAACTGCATCAGCGTCAGCATTACGCAGCGTATCAGCGCCCTTTCCTGCTGAGCGTCTTCCGAGATAGCCATAAACTCCTTGGAGAAGTCCACCGACGCGATACCGTCCTCGTCCACATCCACGTTCAGCAGCGCGGTGCCTTCGGGGAACAGGCTCTTAAGGCCCGCTTCGCTCGGCCCCTTTATAAGCTCGTTCATCGCCGCGTACGGGTCTGCCTGACCGCCCACATAAGTGGTCACCGGAACGATAACGTTTCCCGACTCGCCGGCGAAATACAGCATCAGCTTGGACGCGTTTTCCTGATCCGCCTGGGAAAGCGTGGTGATCACGTTGAGGTCAAACGGCGGGAAGGGCTGGCTGATCACCGTGCCCTGCGGCAGCTCTTCGTCGCAGCCTTCCTGCCTGATGAGCACGGAGTCGATGCT
>JAAXZP010000013.1 GCA_012719815.1 Christensenellaceae bacterium | reverse complement strand
GAACACGCGGCGCACGTCCTCCGGCCCCGACACGCTTAAGATACACTGCTCCACCGCCTCCGGGCTGTCCCCCGCCGCCACCAGAAATGTGACCTCCTCCGTGCAGCCGGCCGCCACGGTCACATTGCACCGGACGCCCGCGGCGTGCGTCACGTCGTGCTCCGACCCGGGCGCAACCAGGCAGGCGGGCGGCCCGAACACGTTGCGCCGCCCGTAAATATAGGCGCGGTCCGTCATCAGCTCCACCGGGCCGTCCGTCACCGCCTTGAGCGCGCAGCACAGCGTCCGGCCCCGGCGCATGGCCGTCACCATGCGTTTTTCCGGATGCGCGTGCGCCTGCACAAACAGCTCCGCAAACGCCGGATGCGCTTCAAAATCCCGCTCGGTGCAAAGCACCGGGGTCAGCGCGCAGGGGACGGTCAGCCGTCTGGCGCTTTCCCCGCCGTTGCGGATGGAAAGGCTCCTTATCTCCATCGGGCACTCCGGCGACACGCACACCGTGAGCGTGGTTTCCAGCTCGCCCACCTCGCGCACGAACGTCGCCTGGTGCGGCTCGAACGTGACGCGCTCCTTGTCCGCCAGCAGGCACGTGGGCAAAAGCGTCGCGGACCATACCGCCCCCGTGTCAGTATCCTTGATGTAAACGTGTATGCCCGGAAAGCGGCGCAGCACGTCGCTGTCCCACCGGCTGATCAGGTTGCCATGGTAGGCGGAAAAACCTGTGCCGTACTGCGTCAGCATCACGGTGTAGCTGTTGTTGGACAGGAAATAGCCTTCCGGATACTGCGTCAGCGACGTATACGTCCGAAACGCGCGGATCTCCTCCGGAAGCGCCTGCTTTTCAGGCGGCTTCTCGGCGAAGTCCATCGTCACGCTGCGCGGCGGCACCTTCTCCTGCAGCAGCAGCTCGGTGGCTTTCACGCTGGTGTTGCGGTGGAACAGCTCCTGCAGCCGCCCGCCCGTCAGCACGTTATGTATGGCGGCGAGTATCATGCCCTGATGGTGCGCCATGTAGCTCTTGATGACGCGCCTTTTCTTGCCGCCCGCCATGCGCGACTGCGTGCAGTCGATGGCTTCGAAGAACCCGTAGCGGCCGGCGGCGCCCAGCTTCTCCAGCCGTTTCAGGTTAACCAGGGCGGCCTTGGGCTTCACCATCAGCGCGAGGCAGGTGGAATACGGCGATATCACCACTTCCCGCACCAGTCCGGACTTCATGCCCAGCCCCGGCACGCCGAACGCTTTGTACTGGTAATTCATCTGCAGGTCGAACGCGTAATAGCCCGATTCGGATATGCCCCACGGCAGCCGGCGCTGCTCGCCGTAGGCGCACTGCATGTCCACCACCGACCGGTATGTCTCGCTGAGCAGCGTGTAGTCGTAGCTCTTCATGATGAGCAGCGGCATCAGGTATTCAAACATGGTGCCGCCCCATGACAGCAGCACCCGGCTCTCCCCCGCTACGGTGAGCGGTCGGCCCAGCCGGAACCAGTGCTTTTCGGGCACGTCGCCCTTGGCGATGGCGATAAAACTGGTCTGCCGCGCCTCGGACGCCAAAGGTCGTAATGAGAGTTGCTGAGCTCCTGCTGCCGCATCGAGTAGCCGATGGAGAACAGCCCCGTGTCCGGGTCGTATAGCCGGGTAAAGTCCATCGCGTCCAGTATCTCCGCAATGCGCCGCTTCAGTCGGGACGCCCGCAGCAAAAGCCGGCGGCACGCCACGTAGCTCTCGCCCAGCGCCGTTTCCATACGCGCCGTCCACGACAGCACTTCCCTGTCGCGGCGTATCTGCGCCTTCTCGATGATGGCCGATAATAGGTCCAGCAGGCTGTGAAACGTGTCAATGTACTCCCGCGGGCTGATATGGCGCAGCTTATCGCGCAGCATGCCCATCTCATCGGCGTATATCGCCAGCTCGCCTGGCGGGAAAGCGGACATCATGCGCGCCCAGGACGCGTGGCGGTCCAGATACGCCCCGGTCTGGCAGGCATATTCCGCCAGCGGGTTGCCCAAATCGCCCTCTATCATGTCCAGCGAGCTTATCGCGTTGAAAATGTCGTCACCCACCACAAACGCGGCCTCCTGCCGGGCTTCGCGCGATATCACGGTAAGCCCCTGCGCCAGGCGGGCGGCAAAGGGCTGCTCCAGCATGTCGTCCAGCGCTTCGCTGACCACGACGAGATAGCACGCGAGGTTGCCGCTGTCCACCGACGACACGTACCGGGGCTCCAGCGGCTGGAGCGTCGTGGTGTCGTACCAGTTATACAGGTGCCCCTCCCACTTATCCGCCTTTGAGATGCCTTCCACGATGCGGCCCAGCCGTCCGATGGCCCCGGCGGGCGTGATAAACCCCTGCTCGCAGGCGCACACCGTGGCCGCCATCGCGAAAGCGATGTTGGTGGGCGACGTGCGGCGGGCGACGCCCTTGTGCGGGCTCTGCTGGTAGTTGTCCGGCGGCCAGAAATATTCGTCCTCCTCGGAGAAGTGCTCGAAAAACCGCCACGTACGCAGCGCGATGTCCTCCAGATATTTCCATTCGCCGGGCTGCAGCTCGTAGTGACGCACGCGGCGCGGCCGGCTGATGTGATGGGCGACAGCGGGTGCGAAAAACCACACCGCAAACACCACAAACGCGATGACGGAGAACGTGCCCGTAACCGCGATGGACAGCACGTACAGCGCCGCGGCCAGCAGCGGGGCGGCGGCCATGCGCTTCCAGTAGTATCCGATTCCGTCGCGGGCGCTTTTTTCGCCCTCCGCCGCCGTCACCCACTGCAGCATGTTCTTGTGCGATACCAGCACGCGCCACAGCGTGCGCAATATCGCGTCCAGCATGCGCACTGTCTCATAGGGCAGGAACGCAAACCGGTAAAACGACAGCTCAAACAGCGTGCGCGTCTCGTACCATATGTCCCTGAGCGTGGTGCCCTTGCCGGCGTTTTTGATCAGCGTCAGCGTGCGCGTCACGAAATCCAGTATGGCGTCGATGAACAGCGGCAGTATGCCGGATATGAACCAGAAGAACGCCCAGCTGAAAAACGCCGTCTGCGACAGCAGTATCACGATGAACGACAGCGGCACCGACAGGCTGCGGCGCAGGTTGTCGATTATCTGGTATTTGGCGAGGCCGGGCAGCGGATTCTTCCTGCGCCCGCCTTTGGTGGGCACGGTGCGGCCCAGCCACGGCAGCAGCTGCCAGTCGCCGCGCGTCCAGCGGTGCTGGCGTTCCGCCCACGATATATAGCGCGCAGGGCAGCCATCCATCAGCACTACGTCGGTTAGCAGCGCGCAGCGCAGGTAGCTGCCCTCCAACAGGTCGTGGCTTAAAATGGCGTTGTCCGGGAACGCGTCTTTCAGCACGCGCATATACACCTGCAAGTTGAATATGCCCTTGCCGGTGAATATGCCGGTGCCGAAGTTGTCCTGATACACATCGGAAGCTGCGCTGGCGTAGGTATCCAGCCCGCCCTTTCCGGCAAACACCAGCGACAGCCGCGATTTGGCGGCGCTGACCACGTCCACGCCGATGCGCGGCTGCATAATTCCGTAACCCTGTGTCACGACGCCCTTCTGCTCGTCCACCACCGGGCGGTGCAGCGGGTGTTCCATCGCACCCACCATGCGCACCACCGCGTCCCGGCCCAGCGCCGTATCGGCGTCCAGCGTGATGACGTACTTGATACCCCTCGGCAGGCGGCCGCTCACATGCGTGAACGCGTCGGAATCCTCGGTGAGCAGCGCGCAGAAATTCAGCAGCGCGCCGCGCTTGCGCTCCCAGCCGCCGAAACGCCCGCTCTCCGCGATGCGCACCCTCCTGCGCTGAACATAAAAAAATATCTCCCGGCCGTACTTGGCGTTGAGCGCCGCGACCATGGCGTCCACCTTTTGTATCAGGTCCTCGTCGTACACCGCTATCTCGTTTTTGTCCTCCTTAAAGTCGGACAGCAGCGTGAAATAGAGGTTGGGCTGCTGGTTGGCCGCCCAGTACACCTCCATCTTCTGCACCAGCTCCGCGCCGTCCTCTTCGGACGTCACCAGCGCCGGTATCACCACCATGGTGGCCGTGTCCTCCGTCAGCCCCTGCTTCAGGGCCAGCTTGGGGATAAACGCGGGCTTCTGGAAAAACGTCATCATTCGGTTGTTGATGGTGACGGCGACGGTGTAAATCGGAATCAGGCTGATGAAAAAGCCGATTATGCCGTACACCGGCGGGTGCATGAGAAAAAGCGGTATGCTTAAAAGCGCCGCGCTGACGACAGTGGACACCACCGTGCCGCCCACATATATGAGCAGCATGTGCCGCCGCACCCAGTCGGCCAGGCGCGTCCTGGCCGGCACGCGGCCCCGCGCCTCCATCAGCTCGCGCCGCCGGCCCCCTACGATGTATTCGCCCACGTGTACGCCGCTGCGCTTTGCCATATCCGCCGCCGCCCGGGCCACCGCCGGCTCGGATGCCTGCAAAGCCTGCGCGATGGCGGTGATGCCCTTGCGGTAATACTCGCGCGAATCGTAGTCCATATTCGCGTAGTCCTCGTCCGCGGTGAGATACTTGTGCACCAGCGACACGCTCTCAAACAGCGGCTCAAAGTTGAGCTTGGCGAGCGTGCGCAGCGACGATATGGCGTTGGAGATGTAGAGTATGCTTTTGGCCTGCAGCGCATGCGCTTGCTTAACAAGCCGCTCCACCGTAAGGTCGCGCACCGACAGCCGCGCGCTGATGCGCTCCGTGATCTCTGCGGCTTTCGGATTTTCGCGCAGCAGCACTATCGCGTGCTCGATGAACACCGCGCTGGTCAGATAGCTTTTGTATTCCGTAAGCAGCGCGTCTATCTGCGCGCCTTCCCGGCCGGCGCGCTCGCAGAAACGCTCAGCCGCGCGCCACAGCGAGAGTATGGAAACGCACTGGCGGGCCAGCGTAGACACTGCGCGCAGCAGCGCCACTTTCAGCATGTCCACAAACGCCCACAGTTCGCCGGAATCCAGGCCGGTTTCCTGCTGGAAAGCCTCCAGAAACTCCTGTATCTGTTCCGCCGATATCCGGTATGCGCTGTGCCGAAGCAGCACGGTGGCCAGCATCAGGCAGCGCGGCATATTCGCGAAGCGCCCACCCAGCATGTGCGGCAGCCGGTACACCCGGCGCTCCAGCATCAGCTGACGAATTTGCTCGATGAACAAAAAACGGTTGTCGTAGAACCACTCGGCCAGCGGCGGCAGTTCGGCTCCCGCATGCTTGCCGCCGCGCGCGGCGGCATACGCAGCCTCAATGCGCCGGCGCTCTTCGCCCAGCCCAAAGTGACGGCTGTCCACCTTCCTTAGGGCCACTTTTTCCGCCAATGAAAGCTCACGTGCGTATTCCAAAAGTTCCTGCCAGGAAAGCGTGACGTCATCCGGTATGGCGATGCCGTTTTTTTTCTGCATGAACTCCTCCGTCACCCGATTTATAAACCTATTATTCGCCGCGCGGCGTGTTACAATGCAAAAAAGAAACCCCCGAACATTTCGGAGGTTTCCTTAATAAAACGTTTTGAGTCAAGCCTGTAAGCCGAGTTCTGTCGAGAACGGCCATCTATCTAGGCCTGAAGTTGCCATCAGGCTCAAGCGATTACATGGGGCGCGGCGGGCCGCCGCATCATGCCCACTATCAATCTTGCACCGGGCGGGGTTTACATAGCAGCCAAGTCGCCATGGCTCTGGTGAGCTCTTACCTCACCTTTCCACCCTTGCCCCGGCGCTGAAACCAGCGCCAAGGCGGTTTATTTCTGTTGCACTTTCCTTGGAGTCGCCTCCACCGGGTATTACCCGGCGCCCTGCCCTATGGAGCTCGGACTTTCCTCCCGGGCAATGCCCGGGCGGCCGTTCAGCCTGCTCAAAACTCTATTTATTTAAGATATAGTATGCGTCCGCAATTCTCGCATTCCACGATTGCGTCCGACTTTTTCAGCTTGGCCAGATCGCGCGAGGGCAGCTCCATGTTGCAGCCCATGCACCGGCCGTCTTTCAGCAGCGTCACCGGCATCGACCGGTTCTGCTTGATACGGTTGTAACGCGCCAGCAATGCGGGGTCCACCTTCGCCGCCGCAGCCGCCGCCGCCTTGCGCAGGCGGTCCAGTTCTTCCGAGCCGGCGCGCAGTTCCTCCTCATGCTGCTTTTTCAGCTCATTGAACTCCCGCTGAGCCTGGCTTACATGAGTCAGTATCGTCTTCAAACGCGCGGCGGTCTCCTCCGCCTTGGTCTGCACGGCTATTGCACGCTTTTTCTGCTTGATGATGTTGTCATAAGTCGTCTCGTACTCGTGTACCAGAGCCTTCACGACGTTGTAGTCCATCTCGTCCAGGCTCATCTCCTCGTACTGACTGATATCCTTATGATTTTTATTCAAAAGCTCCATCATCTTGTCGTACTGCGCGTCGATTTCCATCAGCGCGTTCTGTTCGACGAGCGTACGGTTCTCCATCTCCCGCAGCACAGCCTGCTGCTTTTTGAGATAGTTCTGCAGCTTGATGAGCTGTTTGCGCGTGGGCGTGTTCTTCAGTTGTCTTTCATAAGCCTCCAGCTGCATGTCTGCCTGCTGGTACTCATAAAGTAACGCCAGCTTATCCAAATAAAACAATCCTCTCTAACGCGTTTAGACAAATCTGTACGGCGCGTTGATGCACTGCGCTTTTTCACAATGCACATGTAATTGTACCTCATTCAGCCGCGCTTGTAAACTCATAAATATTTCGTCCACAAAACCGCGCTCTGTCGCGAAATGGCCGGCTTCAACCAGCATCAGCCCAAATCCTGCCGCTTCCAGAAAATGATGATGCTTGGCTTCGCCCGTCACCAGCGCGTCCGCGCCCGCCGCATGCGCCGCCGCAACGAAATCGCCGCCGCTGCCGCCCAGCACCGCCACCGTCTTTATCTTCGCACCGCTGCCTTCAGTGACGCGCAGGCCGTCCGCGCCCACCGTCCGCTTGACAAGGTCCAGAAACGCGGCGGTTTCCATCGGCGCATCCAGTACCCCCACGCGCATGAGATTTTCCTCCGGACCGGGCACTATGCGCACGTCTTTGAGCCCCAAGCGCTGCGCCAGCATGTCGTTGATGCCGCCCGCCGCCTTGTCGAAGCTGGTGTGCGCGGCGTACAGCGATATGCCGGCGCGCAAAAGCTTCATGATAACGGCGTCCGTCGGGCTGCGGTGGTCCAGCGCCTTTTTCGGTGAGAATATCGCCGGATGGTGCACCAGCAGCATGTCGAACCCGCCAGCAATCGCCTCGTCCGCCACCTCCGCCGTAGCGTCCAGCGCGACCAGCACGCGCTCCACCGTCTCGCCGCAGCGCAGCAAAAGGCCGGTGTTGTCCCATTCGCACGCAGCCTCGCGCGGCGCGATTTCCTCCACAATGCGCACAAACTCGTCCATCGTCATAGGCTTTTTCTGACCTCCTCGTATCGTCTGAGCGTCTCGCCTAGCTCGCTGAGCAGCTCTGCCCTGCGCGGCGATTCCGCCCGCACCAGTTCCGCGTAAATGCGCTCTGTCTCATGAATACGCCTGTCCAGCAGCCGGCGCAGCGCTTCCGGCTTTTTGCGCAGCAGCACCGGACCGAACTCGCGCTCGTTTAAGCTCAGCGCGCGGCTCTCACCGCGCCGCACCCGCATCACCGGGTAAAAGTGCCGCCCCTCTTCCACCAGCGCCTCGTCCTCGAAGAAAAACCCGTTGTCCGCCAGCCAGCCGCGCAGCACATCCGCCATGGAATGGCACGACAG
>JAAXZP010000104.1 GCA_012719815.1 Christensenellaceae bacterium | reverse complement strand
GTGCAAATCCTCATCGTGGCGCTGGTGTTCAGCCTGATTTCGCACTTCAAGCCGTCGTTCGGGGAAACAAGCGTCAGCAAGGCGGCGCAGACCGCTCAGTACGTGATTGTGGGCACCATGGCGCTGGGCATGTTCGCGTCGGCGTTTGCCATCGGCTCGGGGGCTATCGAGGCGATGACCTCTTTTACCGGCGAGTTCTTCCCGCTGATGCTGGCGCTACTGACGGCGCTTGGAGGCATCACCTCCGCCGCGATATTAAAACCGACCACCGTTGCGCTGACAACCGGCATCTCCGTGCTCTATAAGGGGTTTGTGCTGCCGCTTATCATACTGCTCACGGTGTTCACGCTCATCAGCCATTTTTCCACGACCATCAAGTTAAGCGGCTTTTGCAACCTGTTTAAAAGCATCATCAAATGGGGTATCGGCATCGGGCTCACGATATTCATCGGCGTCGTGGTCATTCATGGGCTTTTGGGTTCGTCTTTTGACGGCGTATCAATTAAAACGGCCAAGTTCACCATCGACAAGTTCGTGCCCATTGTGGGCAGCCTGTTCGCTCAGTCGGTGGACGTGGTGATCGCCTGCACGCTGCTCATCAAGAACGCCGTGGGCATCGCGGGCATCATCATCATCGCGGCCATCGTGATATCGCCGGCGTTCTCGATACTTGCTCACTTTTTCCTGTTCAAGCTGACGGGCGCGGTGCTGGAGCCCATCGCGGGCAACGGGATATGCAAATTCGTGCAGGACGCGGCAGACGTGCTGATAATGCTGTTTGTCGCGGTGGTGGCTGTCGCCATCATGTTTTTCGTAACCACCGCGGTCATCATCGGCGCGGGCAACGCCAATATTATGCTGAGGTGACGCGATGCTGGACGTCTTACATGAACTGATAAAAAACTGGGCGGCGGCGGTGGCGCTTGCCGTAATATTCGGCATGGTGGTCAGCATGCTGCTGCCGGAATCCGGAATCAAAAAGTACGTGTCGGTGGTGATCGGCATCGTGATTACCATCATCATACTCTCGCCGCTTATCTCCGTGCTGTCCGGAGCGGACGTGGAGGCTGAGCTGATGGGGGCGCTGAAAAGCGCGGGCAGCACAAGGCCGGTTCTGCCGGAGACCAGCTCATACAAGGACTACATTTACAAGGTTTATGAGGTATATATGGGGGACGGTTAAAATAAATATGAGTAAGGAAAAGGGTGATCTGGATGGGTGAAACGGAAAATGCTGCGGCTTTTGCCGAACGCAAGCAGGGGGTGTTTTCGCGCTTCGGTAAGCTGGATGTCAAGAAGAAAATACAGTACCTGGCGATACTGCTCATCATCATCGTGATACTGGTGATCTATTTTTCGTCAGGCAGCCTGGTTTCAAAAAAGCAGGAAAATACAGCGCCTGTTGCGACGCAGGAAGCGCCGGACATCGGCATGACGGACAGCCTCGAGGAAAAACTTGCGGCGACGCTGTCGCAGATAGAAGGCGCGGGAGATGTGGAGGTGATGATCACTTACGAGTCCACCAGCGAAATCGTGCCGGCATTCAGCGTGGATAGGCAGACCACGACGATAACGGACAACAGGGAGAGCGGCACGAGTACGACAAACACGGAGAATACGCAGAGCGAGGTGGTTACCGTAGGAGATGGCAGCGGCAACAGAGCGCTGGTACTCAAGGAGATCAGCCCAAAGATTCGGGGCGTGATTGTGGTGGCCGAGGGGGCAGATGACATCACCGTCCGGCTGAACCTCTTAAACGCCGTGCAAACATTGCTTAACGTCGGCCCCCGGCAGGTTGACGTATATAAAATGAAACATTGAGTAAGGGAAGTGAAATTGTATAATGATCAAGGGAAATGGAATAATGAAAAGCAAAAAGGTAGGGCGTTATCTTTTACTGGCGGGGCTTGTTGTGGTGCTGATCGGCGTCGGTTATCTCAACTACGTGCTGGGCACCGCCCCCAAAGGCGATGCGGCGGCGCAGGCGGGCGATGTCCTGGACACCGAGATAGAAGGGGCGATGTCTGCGGACGATCTGGCCGTGATGTCGGGAGGCAACTATTTTGAGGATTACAAGGCGAACAGGGAGAGCTACCGTGAAAAAGAGATAGTGTACCTCGACAGCATCATCAGCGGAGAGAACAGCGACCCCGAGATGGTCAAGGACGCTCAGGAGCAGAAGATCCAGATCGTCAAGAACATGGAGAATGAGCTCACGATCGAGGGGCTGCTGGTGGCCAGCGGTTTTGAAGACGCGATTGTGACGGTACAGACCGGCTCCGTCAACGTGGTGATCAAAGCGAAGGAGATTACCAAAGAGCAGGCCGCGAAGATACTGGAAATCGTCAGGCAGGAGACGGGCGAGTCGCCGCAGAACATCAAGATCATGCTGCAAAGCTAGCAGGCAGGAGGATTTTTCCGATAATTCGCCTTGCAGATTGTAATTAGCTGCCCTCTCTGTTATAATTTAAGCAATAATCGAAGAGGTGAGATGTTTGAGCTCAAACAACATGAACACGAGAGAAGAACAGAACGGCAGCATTTCCTTTGCGAATGACGTTGTGGCGACGATCGCCGGTCTCGCGACGGTGGAAATTGAAGGCGTGGCCGGCATGAGCGGTGGATTTTCGGGCGGCCTGGCCGAGCTGCTTGGCCGCAAAAATTTAACCAAGGGCGTCAAGGTAGAGGTCGGCAAGGAAGAGTGCGCGATCGATCTTTTCATCGTGGTGGAATACGGTGTCGAAATCCCGTCGCTTTGCGAGAAGATACAGGCCAACGTGAAAAAGGCTGTGGAAACGATGACGGGCCTTCGGCCGGTGGAGATCAACGTCCACATACAGGGCGTCCGTCTCGCGAAGGAGCCGGCTGAGGAAACCAAGCGAGTGCATTGAGCGGCTTTGAATTTTTTGGGGCTTTAAACTGATGATTTAGGGATACGGGGGATACAAAAGAAAAATGCGTATTATTATGCTAATACTGCTGACGCTTTACCTGCTGTTTTTTCTTGCCATCGCGGGCGTTGTTCTGTGCTGCGCGTGGGGGCTGATCAGCATTGACTATCCGTCGTGGTGGCTGGATCAGCTGTACACGGACCTCGGCGTCAAATGGATTGTGTCGCTCATCGCCGTGGTGGTCGTCATCGTCAGCCTTATGCTGATGTTCTCCGGCATAAGCCGCCGCAGGCCCAAGGCGGCGCTGGTGCGGTTGACGGAAGGCGGCGCTATCTCCATCTCGATTTCGGCGCTGGAGGAGATGGCGACGCGCTTTATCGCGGCCAACGAATCGGTACGCACCGTACGGGTAGCCGCCTGGGTGCGTGATTCCAAGCTCAATGTGCAGGCAAAGCTTTCGGTCGCGGAAGGGACAAACATCCCCGAAACGATGCAGGCCATCCAGACGGGGCTGAAAGCGCATATTGAGCTGTTTTCGGGTATTGAGGTCAACAAAATCATGCTGCTTGTCGAAAAGACGACGCAGGTTGTAAAGGCGCGTGTCGAGTAGTGGACAATCTGCACGGCTTTTTCAGTTTTGTCAAACAGCATAAGGGCGCCATTATCGGCGTGAGTCTGGGGCTGCTGGTGGGCATACTGATGCTTTCCATCGGCTTTTTTGCGACGCTGTTTCTGGCGCTGTGCGCCGGGGTGGGTGCGTTTTTCGGTACGAAAAACAGATTCCGTAAAAAATTTCTGGAAATGTTGGACAAGATATTACCGGACATATTCAAATAGGCGGAGGATAGATGAGCAGGAGAGCGGCACGGGATACAGCGCTGCGGTTGTTTTACGAATACGCGATCACCGGCGAATTCAATCCCGCAACGATGGACGTCATGCGGGATTGTTTTGATAAAGGCATGAACGACAATGCCTGGGCGTACGTCGCCCGCATGATCGAGCTGTATAAAACGCACAAGGACGAAGTAGACGCTGCCATACAGGCCAATTCGAAAAACTGGAACATCTCGCATATGGCTAAGGTAGAGCTGTCGATACTGCGCATCGGCGTGTGCGAGCTCTACTACTGCGACGACATCCACGAGAGCATCACCATCAACGAGTGCGTGGAGCTGGGCAAGAAATACGCCAGCGACAAATCCGCGCGGTTCATTAACGGCGTGCTCGGCGCGGTGCTGAAAAGCTCGCCGCCCGTTGCGATGGCCGGGCAGGCGGAGCGCGTTGCGGAGGAGACGGATGTGCGGACCGAATAGCACGGCATTCGCCGTGGACACCAGCGCCTACACCACGTCCATCGCGGTGGTGTCGTGCGGCCGCGTGGTGCTGGACAGGCGCATGATGCTGAAGGTGCCCCAGGGCAGCCGGGGGCTTCGGCAGTCGGAAGCGGTATTTGCGCATGTGAAAAACCTTCGTGCGCTTTTTTCGGAAATGCACGATTGGGACAAGCCGCAGATTTTGGCGGTGGCTTTTAGCGAGAAGCCCTGCCCGGCGGAGCAGTCCTACATGCCGGTGTTCTGCGTGGGGGCTTCCCACGCGGCGGCGTACGCGGCAGCGCTGGGCGTCAAACCCTACGCGCTGACGCACCAGCACGGGCACCTGTAT
This sequence comes from Christensenellaceae bacterium, assembly GCA_012719815.1. Classification (GTDB taxonomy): domain Bacteria; phylum Bacillota; class Clostridia; order Christensenellales; family SZUA-584; genus SZUA-584. The sequence goes on along the minus strand of JAAXZP010000104.1, from coordinate 1,205 downwards.
GCGGCGTTTATCGGCAACGACGTGCCGGACGGCGTGTACGGCGCGATGCATGTGTCCGGCGGCACGCTGGACATTCTGCGCGTCACGATAGGCGGCGCTCTGGTGACGGATATTAAGCCTCTCGGCGGTTCGCTGGACATCACGTGCGGCCAGCTGATTGACCGCGTAGGCGTGGCGGCAGGGCTGCCGTTTCCCGCCGGCGCGCATATGGAGCCGCTGTACCGCCCAGGCGCGAAAAAGCTCGCGGTTAAGGTGGACGGGCTTCATGCCAACCTTTCGGGCGCGGAGACGCAGGCGCTTCGCCGCCTGAAAGACGGCGAGGACCCGGCGGAGGTGTGCAGCGCCGTTTTCGATTGCGTGGCGGAGACGCTGGCGCGGCTCATCGCCCATGCGACGGAAGAACTGGGGCTTAGCCGCTTCATGCTGTCGGGCGGCGTGATAGCCGGCACGGTCATCCGCGAACGGCTGAGCGCCATCGCGCAGGAGAAAGGCATTCATCTCATACTGACGCAACGTGAATACTGCGGCGACAACGCCTGCGGGCTGGCGCTCGCGGCGGAACGGCTGCATAGTAAAGGAGTTTTGGCTTGAGTATTATCGACGGAAAGGCCATATCGGCCGCAATCAGGGAAGACCTCAAAAAACAGGTCGCGGAGATGAAATCGCAGGGGCTGGTGCCCGGCCTCGCGGTGATACTGGTGGGCGATGACCCGGCGTCCGCGGTGTACGTGCGCAACAAGGCGCTTGCGTGCGAGGAGCTGGGCATGTATTCGGTGGTGCACAAGCTGCCCGCCGGCACCTCCAAGGAAGACCTGATCGCGCTGGTGCGCCAGTGCAACGCGGACAGGGCGCTGCACGGCATACTGATTCAGCTGCCGCTGCCGCCGCACCTCAACGCGCTGGAGATACTGCGCGAAGTGGATCCGAATAAAGACGTGGACGGGCTGCACGTGGTGACGGCAGGGCGGCTGCTGGTGGGCGAGAAAGGCTTTATCCCGTGCACGCCCAAAGGCGTTATCCGGCTCATCAAGAGCACCGGCACGGAGATTGCCGGCAAGCGCGCCGTGGGCGTCGGGCGTAGCAACATGGTGGGCAAGCCGGTGTCGCTGCTGCTGCTGAACGAGAACGCGACGGTGACGATGTGCCATTCGCGCACCCGGGATTTGGACAAGGTCTGCGCCTATGCGGACATACTCGTGGCGGCT
>JAAXZP010000103.1 GCA_012719815.1 Christensenellaceae bacterium | reverse complement strand
TCAAGCTGGCCCAGTCCGCCCAGAATTACTGGCGGCTGCTGAACGGATCACAATTCCTGGTGCACGTGCTCCAGGGCGTTCGGTTCATCGACGGGATCGCCGCCTGATCGCGGCCGATCCACAAGATTTGACAATAACTCTCCAGGTCCGCCCCGGAAGCTGTCCGACCGACAGCGCCAGCGGCTGCCGCGACTGCTGCTGAAAGGTTCCCGCGCCTACGGGTATCAGACCGAACTGTGGACCTTGGCCCGGGCGGCCGCGGTGATCGAGAAGGAATACGGCGTCCATTACGATCCCAGCCAGGTCTACCGCATCCTGAAGGACCTGGGCTGGAGCAGTCAGAAGCCCGAGCGACGCGCCCGCGAGCACAACCGGCAGGCCATCGAGCAGTGGCGCAAGCAGGACTGGCCGCGCATAAAAAAAGCCCGCAGAAAGCGTCGGAGCATCGTCATGATTGACGAAAGCGGCTTCATGCCTCAACCCGTGATCCGCCGAACGCTGGCCCCGCGTGGCCGCACGCCGGTTCTGGACTGCTGGGACCGCCACCGGCGAGCACAAGTATTTCATCAGCAACGCTTCCGGTGGGGCCAACTGGAAACAGATGATGCGGGCGGCGTTTTCCCGCTGGCGCATGGAGGAGTGGTTCGAGCGGGCCAAGCAGGAGGCCGGCTTGGGGGCCTTCGAGGTCCGCCGCGACAAGGGCCTCCTGCGACACTGGTTCTGCTCGCGACTGGCGATGTACTTCATGACTGCCGCCACGCAGCGGCTTCGGGGGAAAAATCCGCGGAGCACCTTCGAGCAGGTGGCCGAGGCGGCGAGTGGACTGGCGGCGAAGATATGGAACCGATACCGGTACTCGTATGCGGAGCTGATCGAACGGTACATGTATTATCAGTGGCGCAACGCCGCCTCATACGAAAGCCGCAGACGCAAGGCCGAAAGGTCGCGAGGTCCGTAGCGCTGTCGTAACTAGATGGGAGCTTATTGCTATGGCCGACTCTCGTATCTGTATTCAATGCTGTTATGAGTTAGGTGGGCACATATTCCCGGCAAGGTGTCCGGAGTGTGGAACGCTGGAATCCGCTGCGTGCAACGTCGAGTCCGTTGCCCGCGCGGCTCGTTCATGGTGGCTGTTGCTTCCCGTATTAACACAGCGGTCTTCTTGCGCCCGTCTTATATGGAGTTGTTTGCACCTTCCTTTAATGAAAGCAAAGTCGCTCAGATGTGCAGCGCTATTTCTAATTGGAGTATTAGTGATTTGGGTATGCATACTGTCTGCTTCGCATGTCTGGTCATGTATCAAGAAGGGGGATGACTCGTTCGAGCTACGTAACTGGTGGTATTCATCTCCTGTGCCCCCGTCGTCAGAGATAATGCTCGCTTTGAAATCCGGGAATAACAATAAATATATTACGACTATTAATGACAATGTGCATCTTTTATATCTTAACCGCTTTACAGCCATTGCATCGGAACCGACAGTTGCGTATGTTGCAAAAGATATCGTGCTGTCTGCCTATGGATGGCTTCCATGGACTGTTAATGGGTTTTTCTTGCTGTGCTTGGCAAGTATATCCATTCAATCTGTTGTCTGGATAATACTCCTGGGATCGAGCTTGCGCTTAGGGTATTTGAAGGCATTTATTATGTTGGGAATGATCACTTCCTTCTACTTCCCACTTGGCCTCTCGCTGGTCGTTGCAATAATTTTAAAATTAGCAGTCATTGCTCATCTCTTGCCACTAAGTGCGATGCAGTTTATATGGGTAGTAGTCTTGTCAACTGCTTTGTTGCCTGTTGTGATGTGGACAATTGTCGGCCTGCGCTCACCGGTTGACTTATGGCGAAAAATCATATTATGTATGACTCAGCTATTGATAGGCTATATCTTATGTCTAGTTGCATCAGGTATGATAGAACCATTTATGGTTGTTTAAGGATCGGAACAGATGTGGCCTGCTCCCCAAATTCTGATCCAGCTGCTATGAGAGTTTCTGCTGGCCAAAGGGCATTAGGAGACTGCAGATGAAAGGAGGCAATAACATGTCAGGATGAATTGTTGAGGCAACTGATCACCGGCACGCGGACGTTCGGCTATCGGTCATCGGACCTGCAACTGGAGACCGAGGATATCGACGGGAGCAGTGGCGGCTTGTACACGAAACTCATCACCCGCAAGTATGAGACTTCCGGCAGCGGTACTATCGCGGGGCGTCCGGCCGGGTTCATGATCGGTGATTCGTCCGATCCGGACGCGGATTACGACCTGACCTATGCCTACGACGCGGCCGGGCGGCTGGAGAAGATCAGCGGCACCGGTCTGCCGGCCGGTGGCGTGAAGTACGCCCGGCTGGCCAACAGCGAACTCATCGAGAAGATCGAGTACCTGGACGGCGGCGCTTCGCCCCTGTTGGCCACCACGCGGTCGTTCGAGACCGATCGGAATC
>JAAXZP010000102.1 GCA_012719815.1 Christensenellaceae bacterium | reverse complement strand
ATACGCATCCCCGCCGGCATGTGTTTCGGTTCTTCCGTCCGGAAAAATGATATGGTCCGTTCCGATGCACCCGATAATCAGATATTTGGGCATACGCTTATCCTCCCTAATCACTTTTTATCCTGCTGCCGTAGATCTGCGAAAAATTCACCTGCATCATCTGCTTGAAGCTGTACGGCGCGGGTATGGGCGGCTGCCCCCGCAATTCAAGCATCGTTACCGCGAACAACTGTCCGGGAACGCCATAAACCAGAGGCGTCAGCTCCTCCGGCAGGCTTCCCGCAATCGGCAGCGCGGCGTCGGCCGCCGCCCGCACCTCATCGTCAGTCTCGTCGCATATCGCGATGACCGTGCCGCCCAGCTTTTTTATCCCCGATATCTGTTCCAAAGCGCGGTCGCGGCTCTCTCCGGGCGGAACGATCACAAAGACCGGAATGCCGTCCGGCCGGGTGAAAAAGAATTGAAGATGTGCCCATTCCTCTAGTTGCTGGGCCACGCCGTTGATATGGGGCTGTTCAAAAAGTTTTGCCGCCGAAAGCGCCGCGGCGGCATAGGCGGGCCCCGCGCCTATAAACAAGAATGCGTCCTTCGCGGCAAAGCTTTTGGCAAGTGCTTCGATGGGCGCAAGACACGCCGCGGCCGTCTTCGCGGATATCCCGACCGAGCGGAGAATATCCTGGCGGTGCCGCTCCGCAAGTTGCTGCGAAATCCTGCCCGTCATGCAGCCGATACGGATCGCTGTGCAATAGAGCAGGATAAGGCTGTTCATATAGGCACCCAGCATGAACAGCAAAAAGTCGAGCCCGATATCCATTCCCAGCGCCTGCGCGCTGCGGCTCACCGCGCCCGGTTCTGCCAGCCGCTCAAAAAGCGCGTCTTCCGCGTTTCCCTCCACGCGCGCGCTCATGCTGCCCAGCGCGAGGCGTATGTTGGGCAAGGCGCCCACGATGGCCGCGTCGGCATGTTCCGCGACGCTCCTGTCGTCATGCCCCGTCAGCGCGATGGTGCGGACATGTCTGGCGCGCGCCTGCAGTATGGCTTCGATGGTGCGCGATACGCGCCCCGAATTTGAGACTGCCAGCACAAGCGCATCCTTCCGGATATTCTTCACGGTATAGCGGGAAAACTCCATCGCCTCGATGGGCTCAATATCAAGCCCAGTGCACTTTTCGAAGAACAGGCGCGCCCCCTGCGCGGCGAAATAGGAATCTCCGCATCCCGTTATGTAGATCTTGCGGATGCCCTCGGTCATTTCGGGCGTGACCGTGGCCTCAAGCTGCTGCTCGACCGAATCCATCAGGGAAGCGATGCGCTCCTGGTTTTTTGCCGTCTCTCTGTCGATATCTATGTTGAAATTAAACATGCATGTTCTCCTCTAGAATATTTTCTGTCCGACCGCTGTCTGCGGGTTTGTTTTTGGCAAAGACTTCCCATATGTTGAGCACAAAAGCGATGGCCAGCAGACATGCCGCTAAAATGAAAGTCTCCCGGAGCGCTCCGGCCTGAATATCGGGCGGCGCCGACGACGCGCCCCCGTCCGGAACCGCGTCAAAAACCGAATACACCCGGCTTGACCAGAATGAACCCAATATGGCGATACCCATCGTTTGGGCCATGTTTATGGCAATGGATACCAACCCTGAACCCATCCCAAGTCGATTGCTCGGAATGGTGCCCATAATGGCACTGGTGGCAGGCGTGACGATCAATCCCATCCCCATTCCGATTGGGAGGAAATGCAGCAGTACGGCAAGCTGGGTTGAGGCCGTATCCAGCCAGCTTGCGCCTATGGTGCCTCCGAGCAAAAACAATATGCCGATCATCGTGACTCGGGGAGAGCCGATTTTATCTGACAGCACCCCACCCACAGGCGCCACGAGCGCCATGACAAGCCCAAACACGATCGCCAGCGTGACGCCCATCTCCATGGCGGAAAGGCGCAATACGTTCTGCATATAAAACGGCATCAGGAAGGAATAACCGCTCAGGGCGATCATGCTGAACAAAAGCAATATAAAGTTGATTACGAATTTTCGATTTCTGAACAGAGCGATCAGAATGATAGGCTCCGCCGCGCGCTTCTCGACGATGATAAAAACCACAAGAGCGACGGCGAATACGCCAAACAGGCCCAGCACCAAAGGATTCGTAAATCCCTCGTTCTGGCCAAAGGTCAGCGCGAGGAGCAGGGAAGCCAATACGGCAAGCAGGAGTGCAGTGCCCTTCACATCCAGCGCAAGCTTGCTCCTTTCCTTTGGAGCGGGCAGCACAAGGCGCGCAAGCAGAAGAACGACTGCGGAAAGGGCGGCGGCCACCCAAAATGCGGTGTTCCATGCCGCAGCCTGCAATAATGCCCCGGCGGCGACGGGCCCTGCCAGCAAGCCCACCAGTCCCAGCAGGTTGTATATGCCCAGCGCCAGTCCCCGCCTTCTCTCCTCGAATACCTCAGTGACGATGGCGGTTCCCAGGGTCAGAAAAACGGCCAGTCCCACTCCCTGGATGACCCGGAACAGGATTGCGGTCGTCACCGAGGGAGATAAAGCGAAGAGTATCGTTCCGGCGAGGTAGATCAGCGCGCCCACGCTGAATACCGCCTTTTTCCCCAATGCGTCGCCCAGACGGCCCGCGAGCGCAAGCGTGACAACGAGCGCAAGCGATCCTGCAAGGGATATCCACTGCACCTGATAGAACTCCGCCCCGAACGACGTTTGGATGGTCGGGAGCATAATGCCGATAAGTCCCCCGTCAAAGTTAACCAGAAAGAACGCGAGCGCAACCGAGATGAGTATCCACCATTTCTTTTTCATAAGCAACTCCTTTCTTACGCGGCAACAGGAAACCAGACCTTGCTCCATGCAAAGCCAAAAAACGGGCTTACCCGTTATGTGATTCCCATTTTCTGCGTATTGATATTTGCGCGGCGTTTATCCGCGTAAACAGAACTTGTTCAAGTATGTTGCCGGATCGCCTTGAATCGATCGAGCACCTGCTGGTTTATGGAGAATTCGATATCAAGCTTGAATCGATCTCCCCGTACGATCAGTTCGTGCGCTTCAATGGGAACGCCGTTTGCCGACAGCATGCAGCCCCGCTGCACCTGCACCGGCATCCCCGCCTCAATGCCCAACAAAAGTGCATCGTCCGCGTTCGACAATTCCGGTTTGACATGGTCGCGGCTTAATCACGGCAAAGGCGCCGGGAGGGTTAACAGTAGCTCCATAACGCTCAAATGTTTCACCCGCTCGATTTCTTCCATCGAGACAATTGCCTGGGGGAAATATGAACGGTGGATATACCTTGGTTCCGTGCGCACGCAGGTCAATTGCTCGAAAAAAATGACGCGTTCATTTTCGGCAAGCCCCAAAAGCGCGCGGGCGAATTCCGGCACTTCGATCTGCTCCAGCCGCTGACAATAAAACGCGTGGTCCGGGCTGATCGCCAGCATCGTGGCGGAACCGATGATCCCCACATAATCGTCAACGGAGGGTTGCGCCGCGACATAGGTACCCTTTCCGGCCTGACGATACAATGCGCCCTGCAAAACTAGTTCATCCAGCGCGCGGCGTACCGTCTGGCGGGAAACGCCCAATAGCGCCTCATACTCGCGTTCCGAGGGCAGCTGATCGTTAGGGCGCAGCTCACCGCTCGCAATCTTGGTCAGTATCAGGTTTTTTATCTGATGGTAAATGGGCGTAGACGCGCCCGGGTTTATCCTGTCCTCCATAAAAACCTCTCAATTCAACTGGTATGTACCAGTATAACACGGTATGTACATCTTGTCAATATTGGCGCCTGTATACTAAAAAAGGCCGTTGTTTCGAGCGGCGGCCTTCCTTATTTTGTGCCTGGTCGGCATCCGACGCGATGCTGTTTCTACTTTTACATTCACAATCTAAAAGCATGTGATTTTCGGACTTTGATAACCAGCGGTGTTTGGCATAAGCCATAAATCACGCTGCCCCTACTTATCGGGGCCATAGCTCCCGGTATTTGGCGGCGATAAACTCCGCGCGCTGCTTATAGGTGTGGTTCTGCACGCTCAACACGGCGTTTTTTCGAATTTGCCGCCATTCATCGGGGTGTTCCTTGTAATAGCGCACAAGCTCCAGCGTCTCCTCCGGCGACGAAGACACCACAAGGTCCCGTCCCGGTACAAACAGTTTTCTGATCTCGCTGTTGTCGGCGGACAGCGCAAATCCGCCGGAACCCAATATCTCAAACGTACGCTTGGTGATGGTATGCTCATGATTCTGCGTAACCAGATTGACGAAGCTGCTGTTGTAGACGGCGCAGGTCCTTTCATAGGGCAGGTATCCGTGAAAGCAGGCGGGTGGCACTTCGATGCCAAACCGCTCTTTAAGCAGCTCTCTGTAACCACGGCCGCCGTAAAAATGTACGGTGTAACCGTTCTCCAGCAGCGGCTTCAGCAATATATCGATAGACTTGTAACGGTAATGCGACTGGCAGAACCGGCCAAACTCGCGATAATAGGAATTGCCGACCAGGTTGATAAAATACGAGTCGTTATCGTAACCCTCCAGCGGGCGGTGCGATATCGGACTGTACGCATAGGGCATGTATTCACAGACAAAGCCTTTGCCGCGTATGAATTCCAGCATTTCAGGGCACATCGTCAGCACAAGGTCAGGCCTGGTCCGGTAGATCAGGTCCATCTCTATGCCGTCTCCGGATTCCGACCGGTAGATTTTGCTCGATACGCCATCGGTGTCCCAGTGGATGTGCTTATCCTCCGCCGGCCGCCTCGCACCGATAAACTCGCATATCTCCCGCTTAAATTCCAGCGGCGGCCCCAGGGTCAGCAGCACATCCGCGCCGAACTCTTTCAGAGCCGATTCCAGCGCTTCCTTCGATGTCGGCTGGAGAACGCGGGCATCATGGCCGGCCGCCAGAAAGCCCCAATGCATATCCAAAGAAAAAATCTTATTGCCGAAAATCAGCACCTTCAAACGTCTGTCCATCGAATCCACCTCTCACCTGGCCATCGCGTTGTACTGCTCTGTGAAAAAATTCTGATGCCATTTGCTTTCGTGAATGGTTGCCAGCGCTTTTAAACCCATTGCGCCATATTGACGGACCAGCCCGTTGAAGTTGATCATCACATTACCTCCCATATTCAGCCTCTGTCCCGCCACCGCATGATAAACAACGGAGTTATAGTTGACTTTTGGATACCATGCCCGCTTGGTGCCGTAGTAGTAATAGTAACCCAGCAGCATGCTGTCATCCTCGAAGCACTGACGGCCTTTTAAGAAAGCGGTGTTGTATCCTCCAATTTCCTTCAGTATCTCGGATACGTGTATACAGGGGCAGGTAAACCCGCGAACCACCTGATCCGTCCTCAATCCGGCAAGGAACTCGTCGAAGTCGGGCCTTGCCACATCCACTGAAACCCTTTTGTTCAGAAACGGCATATTTCCATGCTGGTCCACGATACCGCAGCTGATCAGCGGCTCATCATGGCTGTCCAGATAATTAACCAGCACATCCTCCCAGCGGGAAGCCAATATCATATCGGGGTGGATCTCACTGATGTATTCGGTATCGGGCATGTGTGTCCAGATATATTCAAAGCACTTCTGCCGCCCCATTGCAGTCCCCACGTTGACGCCGTCCCCAATCACGTGAACATCCAGCCTGAAAGCCTTCAGCTCTTCCATCAGTTCATCGTTGCTCTTTGTTCCCTGGTTGTAGATCACGACGGTATTGTACGTGCTTTTTTCCAGCGACTTAAGGCAGGCCGCCGTCATGTTGCTGTCCTCTGCCGCCCGGTCCTCCCGGTACAGGTACAGCAGCGTATGCACCAGTCTCATTGCTGTTTCTCTCCTTCGATAGTATTGGAGTACACGCCCGCAGCGCTGCCGCCGGACGGTTTCCTCCATGTATTCCGGTTGACGAGTTTCGTGTAGCTCTGTATGATTTTGACCACCTTGACAGACACATTGGTGTCCGTATAGTCGGCGACGGTCGTCGTCTCTTCGTTATTGGCTCTCATGGCCACCGCCAGTTCGATAGCCTGCCGCAGGTCCGTTTCCGTCGTTCCTGCGATCACGATAGTCCCTGCGTCCAGCGCCTCGGGCCGTTCCGTAGACGTCCGCAGCAGCACGGCGGCAAACCCCAGTATGGCGCTCTCCTCCGACAGCGTGCCGCTGTCCGAAAGCACGCAGTACGCGTCCATCTGCAGCCGGCAATAGTCCGAGAACCCGAACGGCTCCATCCGCTTCACCAGCGGGTGGAAAGCAAAACCGCGGCTTTCAATCTGTTTGAATGTGCGCGGGTGTGTCGAGAACACCACCGGCATGCCATAGGCTTCCGCCACTGCGTTGACTGCGTTCATCAGTGACGAAAAAGCCGTTTCGTCGTCGATATTTTCTTCCCGATGCGCGGACACCAGCATGTATTCGCCCGGCTTTATGCCCAGCCTTTCCAGAGCCCGGCTCTTTGCGATGGACGTGGATTGATTTTTCAGCACCTCGGTCATCGGTGAACCTGTCACGAATATGCTGTCCCGCGGCAGCCCTTCGGCCAGCAGATACCGACGGGCATGTTCGGTGTAAGCCAGATTGATGTCCGCCACGTGATCCACGATGCGGCGGTTGATCTCCTCCGGCACGTTGAAGTCAAAGCAGCGGTTGCCCGCTTCCATATGGAATATGGGTATCTTAAGGCGCTTCGCGGGTATCACGCACAGCGCAGAGTTGGTATCGCCCAGCACCACCAGCGCGTCCGGCTTTTCCTTGAGCATCACATCATATGTAGCCGCGATGATGTTGCCTATCGTTTCGCCCAAATTCTTTCCGGCGCACTCCAGACTGTAGTCCGGCGCCCTAAGGCCCAGATCGTCAAAAAAAATGCCGTTCAACGTGTAAGCCCAGTTCTGACCCGTATGCACCAGTATGTGGTCAAAATACCGGTCAAACGCCTTGATGCAGGCGGACAGCCGGATGATCTCCGGCCGCGTGCCAATAACGGTCATTACCCTGAGTTTTTTCATTGTTTCCCCCGTACTGCCCTCACTCATCCATTTTGGCGGCAAAAGTATCCGGATTCTGCGGATCGAACACCTCGCTGGCCCATATCAGCATCAGCAGGTCCTTCGCACCCGTATTCGTCACCTCGTGGATATAGCCGGGCGGTATCGTCACCGCCTGAGGTTCCTCTCCGGAGACGGCGTATTCGTACACCCGGTCTTCGCCCGGCTTCTTTATGCGTATCACGCCTTCCCCGCTCACCACAAAAAACGTCTCGGCCTTGGTCTGATGCCAGTGGCCTCCCCTGGTGACGCCGGGCCGCGCTACATTGACGGATACCTGCCCTGCCGAACAAGACTTGACGCAATCCGCAAAAAAGCCGCGCTCGTCGCGATGTACCGCCAGCGGCTGGGCCAGATCATCTTCGGGCAGGTAGGATAAATATGTGCTGTACAGCTGCCGAACCAGGATATCGCCCACATCGGGAACGAACAGCCCCGGCCGGCTGCCAAACGACTCGATGATCTTCGCCAAATCTACCCCCGACACATGATGTGTCATGGGAACAACGCAATACGACCCCCGCCTTTTTACTACCCCGTCAAGCGCGCCCGCAAAAGCCGCCGTCACATCGTCGATATACGCCAGTTCTATCACCTTGTCCGGGTCATCCACACGCAGCGGCAGTCCCCGGGCCGCATTATGACAAAACGTGGCCACAACGCTGTTGTAGTTCGGCGCGCACCATTTGCCGAATACGCCGGGCAATCGATAGATGTAGACCGGAGCGCCCGTCGCCGCGGCGTAATCGAACACCAGCTCCTCCGCCCTCTTTTTGCTTCTGCCATAGGCATTGTCGTACCGCGCCTGTATGGAGGACGACACAAGTACCGGTACAGATTTGCGGCAGCGCATCAGGCTTTCCAGCAGCCGCTTTGTAAAAGTCACATTCTCCTCGTAGCCCGCTTCATCCGCAGGCCTGTTCACGCCCGCCAGGTGAAACACGAAATCACACGCATCAGCGTATGTATCGAGCAGCGACGGGTCGGTATCCCTGTCATACGGCAGCAGTTCACCCAGACCGTTTGCTTCGATGTACGCGCAAAGATTTTTACCGCTAAACCCCTTTGCGCCCGTGACCAGCAGTTTCATGTTTTCCTCCAGTCTGCAAGCTCTCTTGCAACATATTCACAGCTTAGCAACACGTGCTCCAGCTCTGCTTCATTTAAGCGGTGCGTGTTGTTCGAGCTGTATTCCTCCATGTCTGCCACCTTCCGGTTTCCGCTGCTGAAATACTTGGCGTAATTTAAGTCGCTGGTATCTGCGGGGACTCGGAAGAAATCTCCCATATCGATGGCAGCAGCCCGCTCTTCCCGCGTCAGCAGCGTTTCGTGAATCTTCTCTCCCATTCTCACGCCGATCACCCGCACCTCGTTGTCCGCATTAAACAGCTTTTTCAGCCCTTCCGCCAGATCACCGATGGTGCTGGCCGGGGCTTTTTTCACCATCAGGTCGCCCGGCTGCGCGTGCTCAAACGCGAACAACACAAGATCTATCGCTTCCTCCATATTCATCAGAAAACGCGTCATACCGGGATCGGTCACCGTGAGCGGCTGCCCCGCTTTAATCTGACTGATAAACAGCGGTATCACGGATCCTCGCGACGCCATCACGTTGCCGTAGCGTGTGCCGCAGATCAGAGTATCCCGGCTAGTGCGCGATTTCGCTATGAACGTCTTTTCCATCAGCGCTTTGGACATGCCCATTGCGTTGATGGGGTACACCGCCTTGTCGGTGGACAGGCAGACCACCTTGCGTACACCCGCTTCAATGGCCGCAGTCAGCACGTTTTCCGTTCCCAGCACGTTGGTCTTCACGGCTTCCATGGGAAAAAACTCGCAACTGGGCACCTGTTTCAGCGCAGCCGCATGAAAAATATAGTCCACGCCATAGACGGCACTGCGTACGCTTGATATGTCTCGAACATCTCCGATCATGAACTTGAGCTTGGGGTTACCGTAGCTCTTTCGCATATCATCCTGTTTTTTTTCGTCGCGCGAAAACACACGGATTTCTCCGATGTCCGTATCGATGAATCGTCTGATTACAGCGTTGCCAAACGAGCCTGTGCCACCAGTGATCAGCAGCGTTTTATTTTTGAACATGCCATGTACCACTCCTATAAGTTATTCTATACAATCCTGATTTTTTCGTATTCTGACGGTATAGTTTATTCATATAAGTACAGAAATGAAACTTGACCGGTGAGAAGTCATTACAATCAAGCATTAGGCATCAAAAAAGCAAAGATACCAGCAACAGAAAATACATCATGCGGTCTTCAAACAAGACAAGCATGAGAATCCTATAAATACAAGAAGCCGTAGAGAATGCATATCAGGCCGGTGAATATCCCAGCAGGCGAGTTATCGAAAATTTTTTGCCTTCAGCCATCATCTTAAAAGAAGAAGTGTTTAAAGAGTACTGGAAAACGCTAAATCAGCAATAAGAATAAGGGCCCCCAATTAAGGAAGGTCCTGTTTAGATACTAAGGAACAATAAAATTTCCTTTTGAAAAAAGAACCATATAATTTCCTTTCGGAAAATATATGGGTTCTGCCACATAAGCAGGTTTTCAGCTTATTAGATGGTGGAGGCGAGGGGAGTCGAACCCCTGTCCGAAGGTCCCAAAGTCGGACTTTCTCCGGGTGCAGAGCGTGTATTTTAACCGTTTCCCTCCGCACACCCCCACGCTCAGGGGCATGCTTTCGGTAGCTTCATGATACCCTTCCTCCGCTCAAAGCTTTGCGGAGGCGGTTCCCCTAGCTGATGATACCCTGGCCCGGCGATTAGGGTGCCGCCGGCAGGGCATTACGCTGACTTACGCAGCGTAAGCGAGTTTAGTGTTGTCTGCAACTAATTTTAATCCGGCTTTTTAACGCAGCACTCCGGAACTGCGACCCGCTTATCCGGCTCCAGCCAACCCCCGTCGAAAGCCAAACACGCCCCCACGGCCAATTGCCTAACCGAATTGTTATCTTGCCACCTTGGTGGCAATTTCCCTGGCTCGCTGGGCGTCGCGCTCCGCGATGCTCCGCCGCTTGTCATACAGCTTTTTGCCGCGCGCAACGCCGATCTCCAGCTTCACTTTGCCCTGCTTTAAGTATACCTTCAGCGGCACCAGCGTCAAGCCTCTCTGTGTGACCAAACTGTAAAGTTTCGCGATCTCGCGCTTGTGCAGCAGCAGCTTTCTCTTCCGAAGCGGATCCTGGTTGAAGAAGCTGCCCTTCTCATAAGGGCTCACATGCATCCCCACAACAAACGCTTCATTATCTACTATACGCACGTACGCGTCCCGGATGTTCGCCTTGCCGGCGCGTATCGACTTCACCTCGCTGCCGGCCAGCGCGATACCGGCCTCCAGCGTCTCATCGATGAAATAATCGTGATACGCCTTTTTGTTTTTGATCAGCACCTTGACGCCATCGCTCACAAAATCCACCCCTCATCCATGGCAAAAAGACATCATCATCGGGCCATAATCAACACGTGTCACACCGGCTCAAACTCAATGCGGGGCGGATACACGCTGACGCTTACCAGCCGCACACGAATATTATCCCCCAGGCTGATCTTTCGGCGCGTACGCTCACCCACAACGCAGTACATTTTCTCGTTGTAAACATAGTAGTCGTCCTGCAAGGACGATAATGGTACCACACCCTCAACGGTACTGTCAAGCTGGACGAAAAATACGTTTCTGGATACGCCGCTCACCACGCCGTCGAATTCCTGGCCCTCTTTGCCATACATGAATTCGGCTTTCTTCATATCGTCCGCCGCCCGCTCCGCCTCCATGGCCACGCGCTCTCTGATGCTGGACTGGCGCGCAATCTCGCTTACGCGGGCCTCCATCGCTTCTGTCGATTTTTGAGTCAGCTTGCCGGCGAGGTCAGTCTTGATAATGCGGTGTATCGCCAGGTCAGGATACCGCCGTATCGGCGAGGTAAAATGGCAGTAATACGGAAAGCTCAGGCCGAAATGCCCCGCGCACT
>JAAXZP010000101.1 GCA_012719815.1 Christensenellaceae bacterium | reverse complement strand
GTTATAACGTATGAGGTCGGCTTCTTCAAAGGCTGAACGCTCGATATCGAGCAATTCACGCCGTCCTTCTCTGTATTCCTCAACATAGTGTTCATCAATGTAACTGGCAACTTCACCGAGCAGTTTTTCACTGATGACAAATGCCGACTTATCGAACACGGCAAGGTACACATCCAAATCGTGGTCTGTGAGGAATTCCTGTATAGCCGAGGCAGCCACTTGCAGGGCTTCATCTTTGGGGTATCCGTAAATACCGCTTGAAATCAGCGGGAAGGCTATACTTTTGCACTTGTTCTTGATGGCAAGCTGAAGTGAATTTATGTAAGCGGAGCGTAGAAATTGCTCGCTTTGCTCCGCATTGTTCCGGCTGTAAACGGGACCCGCCGCATGGATAATATACTTTGCAGGCAAGCCAAACCCCGGGGTGATTGCGGCATCACCAGTCTTAATAGGGGCGAGTTTATTGCAGGCGGCCTGGAGTTCAAGTTCTCCCGCAGCTTTGAATATAGCTCCGCAAACACCGCCACCCATTTGCAAGTTGGTATTTGCAGCATTGACAATAGCATCAACTTTCATTTTTGTAATGTCCTGACGGACGATGGTAAATGGCATTAGCACACCTCCCCTAATAGCTTTGAAATACTGCTATCCGCATTCTTAAGGTCAATGAAGGTAACATCCACCTTTACATTGTCATCTGAGGCATACCTGATATCAGTTTTGCGCACAGCATCGGAATAGGGATACAGCAAGACAATTTTGTCTGCTTCATACTTTTTGCTGTATGCATACATCTGATACATATCAGTTTGTGAAATTCCGCTGTTCCGGGCGTTGTCTGAAAGCAGCTTCCATTTGGTATCGAAAACTACTGTATGGCCATCAAATTCCAACACAATGTCAGGACGAAGGGAAACAGCTCGGACCGGACTGTCAAACAGACTGTATCTGGCATCCTGTGTCCGCAAGGTAACACCACTACCTATGTGTTTGCGGAACTTCGCAGCAACAAAACTCTCGAACACCTTTTCCATCGGGAAAAGAAGAGCAAGCGCAACCTCGCTTCCGGCAAAGGCGGTAAAGCTATTTCCTCGCAAGAAAACGCGGCACCACGAAAGCGCCTTGTCGTAGTGGCTCATGCTGCGGTCGATAAAACATTTTGAAAAGTCCAAATCATAGTTTTTGGAATATTCCACACCATCAAAGAAATTTATTAATCGGGTTGCGTTCTGTCGGTTACGCCCGTCATTTGAAGTATTGCGCAGGAAACGTAGTGTGGACTTGATCAGACGGTTCTCCGGTCTGTTTATATTGAAATCGTCGTAGCGAACAAAAAATCGTTCCTTGTTAACCAGATTGTATTTAATATTCTGGGAAGCCAGCAGCTTTCCTTTATAGAACCGTTCATTTGCTTCGACGGATGTATATGCCGCTTTTATCCCTTGCTTTGTTAGAACAGTAACCTCGTCAAGGAACATTTTTATAAAGATTTCGAGAAGGCTCAGGTTGTCAGCATGAAGATTTGAAACATTGAAATCTTTAAATGTCACGTCCTTTAGCGTTTTTAGCATCTCGAGAAAAATTCGCTTCGTCTCTTTCTCGGTAATATCCCCGCCCATAACTTTAGGGAGAATCTCTATGACAGTACCGTCAGCCATCGTTATCAGCCCAACGTAATTTCTGGCGGTGATAATCTTGCCAATGCCTCGGCGAACAGAAAGAGACAGCAGCTCGACTGCCTCGGTTCCCGTATCAGTATTGTTGGCGAGGATAAAGGCTTCAAGCGCATCAAAAGTTTTTTCCGGCAATGCCTGATAACCGTAAGGCGCTGTGCCGCGCGTAAATCCGCCGTATTCCGTTATAGTGTAGGTTTTATTACAGGAACGCATAAGCATCAATCCTCATGAAAGCTTCGCTGTTAACCTCATAATACTCCGGGAAATCAACGTCCGCGTTTCCAAACAGCTTAACAGCATCTGTCTTTTTCACGATAAAGCGAGTGCTATCATCCGGCTTCTGATTATCACCCAATACAAGCTGAATCTTCTCGTAATCGTCATAGAAGTACTCTTGCAAAAGCGGGATTATTCTGTTTTCAAAAATCGCCGCAAGATTTTCAATCGTCGGGTCTGTTTTAAGCGGCAGTAAATAGGAATGCCCTATGGTGTGCTCACGGTCGAGCAATACGGTTATACGCTTGTTGATGGTGTCGAGCATCTCAGCAATATCTATACCGTCAACAAGAACATCTTTAAGCGTAGTAGAATCAGGTTGCATCTCGATAAATTCAAATCTACGGCGCAACGCGGTGTCTATCATCGCGATAGAGCGGTCGGCTGTGTTCATGGTGCCAATGATGTAGACGTTATCGGGCACACCAAAATTTTGGCCCGAGTATGGCAAAAGAGCGCGTAGCTGTTCGCTTGCTCCTATGCGCTTTGACGGCTCGATTAGGGTAATTAATTCACCGAATATTTTTGAGATATTCCCTCGATTGATCTCATCAATGATAAATACACGGTTTGGAATTTTTACCTTTTGTGTGAATAGGCTTGGCTTCACTTTCCTCAGTATTTGCAATGCATCTGACACTGAAACTGATAACTTGTATACAGATGAAAGCGTCATAGCCTTTCTGGCATTGAAATCGACGATATCTTCGTTAATGCCCTTTACAAGCCACTTAACATTTCGCAACCGTTTGTAGTTCTGATACTCATCATGCCATTCTGGTTCGCCAGTAATAACACCAATAGCATCTATTGTTTTGCTGGAATAACAAGACATAACAATATCGCCTATTTGCATCCTATTGTAAAATGCGTTGAGAACGGTGCTGCCACCGTCCCTACTGTAATCCGTAGCATCAGATATTGTTTCACCATAGCTGTCCCATCCGATGCGAATATGATTATTCTCCATACATTCGGTTCGGGTAGGATTGTCACCTGTACCTTCAAGTGAAACCTTCCAAACGGTAGGGTTTTTACCAATTCCTAAGTCTACACTTGTTCCGCCGCCAATAGGTGTTCCAGCTTTATCGCAAAATGCCTTAAAAATTCCATCATGTACTTCGTATTCAATTTCGCGTACCGATTCGGCTTTTTCCTCCGAAGACATAACCGGGCGTATACCCTCAATAAATTCTTCGTAGCCAAACGATTGATGAAATGTGGTAAAAGCGATCAGCCCATCATCTTTATATTTTAAGTAACGATTGAACACTTCTCTGTAATCTTCAGATTTTACCTCCGCGATAGACTTCTCCTCTATAATGGCAACAGCATACTGCACTGTACTATAGGTTTTTCCTGTTCCAGGGGTTCCATAGAGAATGATATTTTTTGCCATTTTAGCCCCGCCAGCCTGCCGTGATACTATATTCGGCGGGTCAATTGTTTTTCTCAATGAACTTATGCTTTTAAGAAAACTGAGATAGTGCTTGATTCCACTCTTCAAGTCATCACGTTGGGTAGTTGGATCAATGTCAAAAACTATATCCATCTTTGAGTAATCGCCACCGCTGGCTTGAAAATACCCTTCAAGACCGCTGCTCTTGATCGCAGAATCAAGTTCATTAAAATCAGCAATAGCAAATATTGCTCGTCCGCTTTTAAGCCGTGCTTTACCAATAGCAACCGCGATTGTATTAGCAGAATTAGGCGAACCAATGTTATCCATATACCACTTTATAAATGCCGCCCGCTGTTGTTTCTCATCAACTTCTGTGGTAGTTGTGCCTTTACCGCCGGGCGGCACATTGTCACCTTTCTTCGTCCAAGCGGTATACGAAATTTCAGGTAATGTCAGGTCAGGCGCCTGCTCATGAATTTTCGTTTTGAGTGTATTCAAAAAAGTTACATATTCTTCACCGCTACAGTTTCCGCTTGGTGCAGATACACTGAAATGTGTAGAAATATAAGCACGCGAATTGCCATCAAGAGGCATAAAGACATGTGGCCGAATCCAATACAAGCCCATCGTAATATAAGCCTGTCCATTTCCAGTGACTGCAATGGCGTCATCGAATGCTTTTTTAAATTTGTCTGAAAACTCACCGGTTTCAGCGGATTTTATTGCAAGGCAAAACAGCTCCCATAATTCATTTGTTCCATTGAAAAATGAGTTCATGTTATTGAGTACAGGTATACCTGCAAACTGCGTAGGCGAAGGAATTTGTATGTCAAATGCGTTTGCGAGTACCTTGGCTAAGACAATACGGTTTGCATCCGTTGTTCCGCGATTCATAACTCCAATCACAGAAAACGGATCGATTTGATGATGACGGGGTCCCCACCAGTCTTCGCGTTCGAAGTGGAGATATTTCATCAGCGGCTGCTCCGATGAAAGCTTTTTCATTAAAGCAAAGAGTTCATCCCGTTTATCGCTGTATGTAAGCAATTTATCGGCGAGTGCCTCGTAAAATGGCACCCATTGATATGCGTTATCCATTGTGTTTATCCTCCTGCCATATTTTCCTAAATTATATCCATCTGCTCCAGAAATTCTTTTTTCGTATTCTGGCCTGCGCCAACTCATCGGTCAGAGCCGATAATGATAGCTGTTTGTTCATAGGCTGATTTTATCATATCTCGGCAGATTCTGCTATTGTGCGGTATTGCCCTAATATTCAGTTCAAAATGTGCGAAACCGCAGCGCGGCACGAGTATCAGCAAATTCAGCTCTGAAGGCTACATAGGCCCAACAGCCTACGAAGCATTGTCTGCCATTGAGAACGAAGATCGTACGTTTCGGGCTTTTGTATATATCTGCTCTCTTTTTTCGGGAGAGGTAAAAAACGTGAAGGCCGCTCGCAACTACAACAGGTTTGCGGTCAGCACCGGCTACATACCGATACATACCGATCGCACCGCATCTGCTGTGTCTATGGAAAAGACGCCAATAGCAAATATACGAATGAGCTAAAAGGCAATAGATAATTTTCAAAAACATGGTCGAATAAAACGACTGCTTGGGATGAGCTTTGTCAGAGGCTTTCTACAGCCGTCCGTACGACAGAGGCTGTGAAATAATATTCTAAGATGAAAAAGGCTGATCGGGCAGCCGCCAAGGATAAAGGCTCTTTTTGGGGGCCAGTTGAAAAAGCAACCATAGAAAGATCGAGACAGTGGCCTGCCGCTCTATGCTGACGATGGGCACTGACCACGTAGATACAGGCTTTATAGACCGCTTCCTTCAGACATTTCCGTATACCGCTTACCTTTATACCCTCCATGGCCATACATCGGAAGCGCCGCGCTACCGTATTATCGTTCCGCTTAAAAGGGATGCATCTCCCGGTGAGTATGCGGCCGATTGGGGCATTGACCAGTTTGACGAATGTTCCTACAAGCCCAATCATCTAATGTACTGGCCAACCACTCCGTCCGATGGTGAATTTATTAGCAAGACCGCCAACGGTGACTGGCTGGATCCGGACATGGTTCTGGCAGCGCACCATAACTGTCATAACTGCTCTCTACTGCCGATATTATCCCGCGAAAGCGCTTTGCGGAAAAATGCCAAGAAGCCGCAAGAGAACCCGCTCGCAAAATCCGGTCTGATGTGTGCATTCTGCCGTACTTACAGCATCCCATCTTCAATAGATACCGTTCTCTCCGACGCTTATGCACCGTCTGTCGCGGAGGGTTTCTCTCAGGTGAAGGCTGCGCCGGTGTTGTTGCATATGATGATAAATTCGCATACAGCCATCATGCAACGGATCCGGCCTGCAGAAAGCTGCCTAATGCCTTCCAGCATTACTTTAGTCAGAAGCTTCGTGAGCCGGTTATTATCTTTTTCCAATTCCTTCAGCCGCTTTATCTGGTCTGGGTGCAGACCGGCATATTCCTTCTTCAGCCGATAGTATATCGCCTCGCGGATACCTTTTTCCCGAAGCAATCTGCTATGCTCTTACCTTTACCGTTTAAGATTTCAATATCTCGCAGCAAACCTATGATTTCCTTGGCACCGTATGTTTTTCGTGGTATTTTCATCATTCCTTTTTCTTATATTACCATAACTTTTCTCTGCATACAATTGGCTCAGTTTTGCGGGAGCAAGTCAGATTCAGGTCACACTAAATAACAGGACTGGCTGTTTATCAAGCGAGGCTTCTTTTTTGGCAATGTCCAAGTTTTATATATTATCAACGTCTAATGCAGCACGATCCGCTTATCCATGATAATTCAAACAATTGTTTTTTATAAAGATCCGATTATTTTCAAAAATAAAAATTACAGATGATAAAACCGTGCGAATGCGGCTTTTTTCATTGTATTTACAGTTATTTCGTGTTATATTCTTATATGCATCCTGTTTTTTTGATGAGAACGAACATGGCTATCAGTGACATATGTCATCGCCGGGATATAATTGACCCAAATCGCCGGTGAAAATTGACCCACCCAAAAATAACGGCTACCATAATCGAAGAACGATTGTGGGGTGAGGCCGATGTTAAGGAGTGGGATGATACTCATGATAAGAGAGAAGGCACAGCGCGGCAAAAGCGCCTATGCCATAGGCAAAGAATTGGGCATATCCAAGAATACGGCTCGCAAGTACATGGAGATGCAGGAAGCGCCGTCGCCGAAAAATGACCGTTTTTCGAAGCTGTACAGCTTCAAGCCAATGCTTCACGATCTGATGAGCGAGGGCCTCTTCAACTGCGTCGTGCTTCTGGAACGGCTTAAAGAAGCCGGTTACGACGGCGGGATCACAATCCTCAAGGAATATGTCCATCCCTTCCGTCCGGCGAAAGCCCTGCCAGCGGTCAAGCGCTTTGAAACGCCGAGCGTCAAACAGGCGCAGATGGACTGGGGCGTCTGCCTATATGACGACAGCAGCGGAAGCCTTTACAAGGTTCCGGTATTTGTGATGATCCTCGGAGCTTCCCGCGTGAAGTATGTGAAGTTTACAAGCCGATGCGATCTGAACAATCTTCAGCTCTGCATGGTGAATGCCTTTTCGTACTTCGGCGGCGTACCAAAGGAAGTCCTGACGGACAACATGAAGACTGTGGTCTTGGGACGTCAGGCCGGAACGCCATTATGGAACACACAGTTTGAGGATTTTGCCGTAGATATAGGCTTCACGCCGAAGGTTTGCCGGATACGTTCTCCGCAAACAAAAGGCAAGGTGGAACGGCTTGTCCATTATGTAAAGAACAATTTCATGCCCGGCCGGACATTCGAAGATCTGTCAGATCTGAATCGTCAGGCACTGGACTGGTGCAGGTCGGCGGATCAGAAACCGCACGGCACAACGGGTAAGATCCCTCTGCAGGAGCTCAGCGGTGAAGAACTGCAGCCTCTGCCCTCACAGCCGGTGCTGGATAAGTACCGCTGGGAAAGCCGAGCTTGACCCGCGAAGGGATGGTGAGCTTCGACGGCGTACGTTACGGTGTTCCCTGGCAGTACAGCGGCAAGGAGGCCCAGGTACGCCTTTGTGTCGGATGTGTTGAAATCTACTACGGCGAAGTCCTGCTGGCTAAGCACAAAGCGCAATACCGTTCCGACAACATCATCTATCTTCAAGGCCAGTATGATGGGCTTTCCGAAAGAAAAAAGGAATTGCCGCCCCCTATCCCTGTGCTCAGCAGCGGAACACTAACGTTGAGGTGCGCGAACTGAGCCTTTACGACCAGCTGTTGGGAGGTGACTCCCATGGTTGAATTGGAACATGCGCGCCGGCTGCTGGACGGCATGGGGCTCTGTACCGCCGCCGAGCTCCTGGACGCTCAGCTTGAGCGCTCTTCGCACGATGAGCATACATACATCCGTTTTCTTGACGAGCTGCTCACGCTTAAGCAGAACGAACGCAGCCGGCGGAGTGAGGAAACGAGGATCAGGCTGTCCCGATTGCCGCACCGAAAAGAGCTGGAGGAATTCGATTTCAGCTTTCAGCCCTCCATCGATAAGCGGCAGATCGACGAGCTGGCTACTCTGGCATTCGCGGCTGGAGCGGAAAACATTGTTTTGCTGGGGCCGCCCGGCGTTGGGAAAACACATCTGGCTGTCGGTATCGCCATGAAAGCGCTCAAGTCCGGTTTGACGGTTTACTATGTGAGCCTCGCGCGGCTCATTGAGGACCTCAGGCTGTCCTCACAGCAGAATCGATTGAAAAAACGCTGACGGGTATATCTGCGTCCGGCAATCCTGATCATAGACGAGGTCGGGTATATGCAGCTTAACCGTGAGGAAGCGGAGCTGCTGTTCCGGCTTGTTTTGGAACGATATGAGCATGCAGCATTATTTTGACAAGCAACAAATTTTTCAGCGACTGGGGCGAGCTGCTCAGTGATACGGTGATTGCGACGGCTTTGCTGGACAGGCTTCTGCATCACGCGCATGTCATCAATATCCGAGGACAGACCTATCGCCTGAAGGACCGTTTGAAGTCCGGCGTTCAGGCCACGCCACCAGTGAATGTCACGGCGCAGGGGTAACCGGCGGCAGTGACCGGCGGTTATACGGCCGGCGTGGTGCAACCGGCGTTTT
>JAAXZP010000100.1 GCA_012719815.1 Christensenellaceae bacterium | reverse complement strand
GTATATCGGCTCGACCATTTGCGAATACAATACGGATTATTTCAACTCGAACTGGGCCGAGCAGGACCCTCAGGACTGGTGGCGCGCCGTCTGCGAGACCAACAAGCTCCTGACGAAAAATATCGATACCCGGGATGTCATCGCGATCTGCTTCAGCGGGCAGATGATGGGCTGCGTGTGCGTCGACCGCAACGGCCAGGCGCTGCGCAAAGCGATCATCTGGGCGGACATGCGCGCCACGAAGCAGGCTGACCAGATATTGAGCAAGATCGATAAAGACGATTTCTACCGCACCACAGGGCATAAATGCAGTTCCTCCTATTCCATCGAGAAACTGATGTGGGTGAGGGACAACGAGCCGGACATCTACAATAAGACGTATAAGATGCTCAACCCCAAGGATTATATCGTCACCAGGCTGACCGGCCGGTTCCTCACGGACTATTCGGATGCGTCCGGCACCAACGCGTTTGACCTGAACACGTTCAAATGGTCGGAAAAGATACTGGATGCGGCGGGCATCGACATGGATAAGCTGCCTGAGGCCGTTCCGTCCACCCACATAGCCGGCGAAATCAGCGAGAGCATTGCAGCGGAGTGCGGCCTGTATCCGGGAACCAGGGTGGTGATGGGCGGCGGAGACGGCGTATGCGCGTCGGTCGGCGCTGGGTCGGTCTTACTCGGCAAAACGTACAACTGCCTGGGCTCGTCGTCATGGATTGCGACGACAACCAAAGAGCCGATTTACGACGACCAGTACCGCACGTTCAATTGGGCGCATATCGTGCCCGGGTTTGTGGCTCCCTGCGGCACCATGCAAAGCGCCGGCGCTTCGTTCGCCTGGCTGAAAAACCAGATTTGCACCAGTGAAGTGATGGAGGCGAAACAGAAGGGGATTTCCCCATATGACCTGATCAACGAAGAAATTTCGCAGTCTACGATAGGTTCCAACGGGCTGATATTCCTGCCTTATCTGCTTGGCGAGAGAAGCCCGCGGTGGAACCCGGAAGCCAAAGGCGCGTTCATCGGGCTCAAACTGGAACACAAGCGCGCGGATATATTAAGGAGTGTGATAGAGGGCATCGCATATAACCTTAACATCATACTTCAGGTTTTCAGAAACCATATCGATATCGATGAGATCACCGTCATCGGGGGCATGGCCAAGGGTAAAATTCAGCGCCGCATATTGGCTGATGTATTCAATACCCGCCTTATCACACTCAATTATTTGGATGAAGCGTCGTCCATCGGGGCTGCGGTTTGCGCCGGCGTCGCGACCGGAGAACTGAAGGACTTCTCTGAGGTGGAGAAGTTTAACAGCATAGTGGCGCAGGACGACCCCATCCCGGAGAACGCGGCCGCCTATGCGAAGTATATGCCGATATTCGACAAGTGCTATGCGTCGCTGGTGGACGTGTATGCGGACCTGGCAAAGCTGGCAAGATAAGTTCCTCCTCCTGCTGTTGTGACGGGGCGTTGGCAGGCGGGTATGACAGCCTGGATTATAAATCATACCTGCCTGTTACCCTTGGGACTTGACGCACGGGCTCTGTGAATTGTTGATAATCTTCTATAGAAAGAGAGGCTCAGGGAATGCAATACAAGAAAGTGAAAATGATCAAAGAACCCATCTCGGTTATCGGCATCGGCTGCTGGAATTTCGGCGGGGATTTTGACACATCTGACGATAACGCCGCTACGAATATCGTCCACGCGGCCATTGACCGCGGCATCAATCTGTTTGACGTGGCCCCGGTTTACGGCTGGACCCATGCCGAAAAGGTGCTGGGCAAAGCGCTCAAAGGAAAGCGCGATAAGGTGCTGATCGCATCCAAATGCGGCCTTGTCTGGAACGAGAAACATGAGACCAGAAACGACCTGTCGAAGAAGAACATACTGCGGGAAATCGACGAGAGCCTGGAGCGGCTTCAGACGGACTATATCGACCTCTACCAGCTGCACTGGCCGGATCATAACACGCCCATCGAAGAGACGGTGGAAGCGCTGCGCATCATCAAGGACGCCGGGAAAATCAGGTACATAGGCCTGTCCAACTTCTCGCCTCAGGATGTGCAGACGTTTATGTCGATGATTGAAATCAATGCGCAGCAGTCGCTGTACAACATGCTCGAGAGAAACACCACCTCGTATCATAATATTCCTCTTGAGTATCGAACCGAGAAAGACGTGCTGCCCGTGGTGCGCAGGGAAGGCCAGGCGTTTCTGCCTTACAGCCCGCTGTTCCAGGGGCTGCTGGCCGGCAGGTTTACCAGGGAGAAGAAGTTCTCCTCGCGCGACATCCGCAGCGCGAATCCCAAGCTGACCGGCCCGGCATTCGAGGAGTATTACGCCTGCTACGAGAAGCTGCTTGAGGTCGCAAATGAAATCGGCAGGCCGATCAACGAACTGGCGATCAACTGGCTGCGCCAGAAGGAAGAAGTAACATGCATCATCGGCGGTGTGTCGTCCATCGAGCAGCTCGACAGGAACGTGGCGGCCATCAACTGGGATATCTCCGACGAGACAATGGCTAAGATTAACGAGATCATCGCGCCGTTTGAGGATAAGTGATATGAAGATCGCAACTTTTGGAGAGGTTATGCTCCGGCTGAAAAGCCCGGGGCATAACCGGCTGTTTCAGACAGGGATTCTGGAAGCAACGTTTGGCGGCGGGGAGGCCAACGTCGCGGTATCTCTGGCGCAGTTTGGGATGGAAGCCCGGTTTCTCACCGCGCTGCCGGACAACGATATCGGACAGGCCTGCCTGCGCGAACTGCGCGGCTTTGGCGTGGACGTGTCGGGAATCATATTCGTAAAAGGCGGCCGGATGGGTATCTATTTCCTGGAGGCGGGCGCAAACCAGCGGCCCAGCAAAGTCATTTACGACCGCGAGCATTCCGTGATTGCGGATTTGCCGCCGGGCAGTATTAACTTTGAAAAGGCGCTCGCGGGCTGCGGCTGGCTGCATATTACGGGCATCACGCCGGCGATCAGCGCCAGCGCAGCAGAGCTTGCCCTGGAAGCTGTCAAAACGGCAAAGAAACTGAATATGACGGTTTCCTGCGACCTCAATTACCGCAAAAACCTGTGGAAATACGGCAAATCCGCGCAGGAAGTGATGAGCGAACTGACAGGATACGCAGACGTCATCATTGCCAACGAGGAAGACTGCCAGAAGTCGCTGGGAATCTCGGCCGACGTGTCGGTAGAGAGCGGCGAGCTTTGCGTTGAGGCTTATGAGAGCATCGCAAGCCAGGTGATGGCGCGATACCCGCAAGTGAAATACATCGCGATTACGATGCGGGAATCCAAGTCGGCAGACCATAACGACTGGTCCGCCTGCCTGTTTGGCCGGGAGTCGATGTATGTATCGAAGAAATACCGCATCACGGATATCGTAGACCGCGTAGGCGGCGGGGACAGCTTTGCGGCCGGTTTGATCTACGGGCTCAATACCTACGCCGAACCGCGGGAAGCGCTGGAGTTCGCCGTGGCGGCAAGCGGCCTTAAACACTCCATCAACGGCGACTACAACCGGGTGAGCGTCGCGGAAGTTGAAAAACTGATGAAGGGCGACGGCTCCGGCCGGGTACAGCGCTAACAAAACGCTGCAGGCGCAGCCCTGTATGCATAGCCGCGCGCTTGATACAGTATCCGGCAGGGCAATACAAGAGAAAGGAATAAACATGAGACTTCAGCTGGCCCTTGACATCTATGACATACCACAGTCGCTGGAGATATTAAAGCGGCTGCACGACGTGGTGGACATCGTTGAGATCGGTACGCCCTTTATCATCCGGGACGGCGTGCACGCTGTGAAGGCTGTCAAGGATGCGTATCCGAGCCTCTGCGTTCTGGCAGACCTTAAAATCATGGACGGGGGATACGAGGAAGCCAGGACGGCCTACGAAGCCGGCGCGGATATCGTGACTGTGCTGGCCGCTGCGGAGGATATCACCATTCAGAACGTCGTGAAGGCCGGGCGTGAATATAAAAAGGAAGTGATGGCAGACCTGATCGCGGTGCCCGATATAAAAAGGCGTGCGATGGAGCTGGATACTTACGGGCTGAATTACCTCTGTGTGCATACGGCGTTTGACATCCAGCACACGGGCCGAAGCCCGCTGGAAGACCTGAAACTTCTCAAAAGCGTGGTGAAGAATACCGGGACTGCTGTGGCCGGAGGCATTAAGCTGGCTACGCTGCCCGATGTTGCCGCACAGCAGCCGGATATCGTGATCGTTGGGATGGGAATTTCAGGCCAGCCGGACATGCGCGGCGTCGCCAGGCAGATGAAGGAGATCATCGGACAAAGAGGAGTTTCAAGTGAACGCGCGTGAATATAGCTTAAAGATCGTGGAAGAACTCAGAACAACGCTGTCGGGCGTGGACCCGGAAACCTGCGAGGCGTTGATTTCCCGCATTATCAATGCAAAGCGCGTGTTCGTCGCAGCAGCGGGACGGTCCGCGCTTGCAATAAAAGCGTTCGCCATGCGGCTCATGCATCTTGGCTTCACGGTGTATGTGATGGGGGAAATCGTGACGCCGGCAATCCGGGAAGGCGATTTGCTGCTGATCGGATCCGGCTCAGGTGAAACCGACAGCCTGGTCGCTGCGGCCAAGCGCGCAAAATTGTTTGGAGCGGATTTGGCGCTGATCACGATCATGCCTGACTCCAGCATCGGCCGGATCGCGGATGTGGTGGTACGCATCAGCGCGCCGACCAGCAAAGCGGATACAGGTTTTGTTTCTATTCAGCCGGGCGGCTCGTGTTTCGAGCAAAGTATGCTGCTGTTGCTGGATGCATTCGTGCTGAGAATTGCCGAACTGTTAAAGCTGGATGCCGATGAGAATTTGAGGCGGCGGCATGCAAACCTGGAATAAAAAGCAGAGCCTAACCTCTTGCTAGTAACCAACCCGAGAATTACCTGTTTTATTGTCATTTGTCAGTTCATGTGGCACCGCCAAATGAACTGAATTTTTTTGAAGAATTTACTGTATACGAGTGAATGATAGCAATCGTATACGAATTCGAGCGCGGATTGAAATTTGTTTTACACTTATTTAGGCGTTTGGTGAAACGTCTATTTTCTTTACGGCAGACAGGAAACAGTTTTTTTCAGAATGCGTTAATAAGGAACCTGGCTGTT
>JAAXZP010000099.1 GCA_012719815.1 Christensenellaceae bacterium | reverse complement strand
TTTCCATCCCAGTATCATCTCCCCCGATACGAATTCCATCATTCCTGACTTTTAAGACCTCGGTTACCTCACGCTGAAAAGCAGGTCGCCGTAACTCGGATACGGCCAGTATTCCTTGGCGGTGATCCTCTCCAGCTCATCCGCGACGGACCTGAGCTCGTTCATCGCCGGAATCACTTTGTCGCAGTAATGTCTGGCCCGCTTTGTAACATCCTCGATGCCTTCGGTTTGCCCCAGCGCTTCCTTAAGCAGCTTGACATTGCCGTAAAGCGCCGCCGTCAGCTCGGATATCTACCCCACCAACTGCTCTTCGTAGCCGCAGTCCACGCCCGCCAAAAGCGATTTCTTGGCGCGTGCCGTTTCCGAAAGCTCCCTGGCATAGGCGCACACCGCGGGCAGTATGTCCTGCATGGCCATCTCCAGCATCGTCAGCGCTTCGATGTTGATCACTTTGCAGTAATTTTCAAGAACAATCTCATAGCGCGAGCGCATTTCCTTCTCGCTGAACACCCCGTGCGAAGTAAACAGGTCGATGTTCTTCTTCGAGAGGAACAGCGGCAGGCAGTCCGGAGTCGCTTTGAGGTTCAGCAGGCCGCGCCTCTCGGCTTCTTCCACCCACGCCTGGTCGTAGCCGTTGCCGTTGAAAATGATGCGCTTGTGCTTTTTAATCGTGTCCCTTATCAGCTCGTCGAGCGCGCTGTTCAAGTCCCCGGCGCCTTCCAGCACATCGGCAAACTGTTTCAGCGCCTCCGCAACGATCGTGTTAAGCACGATGTTGGGCCCGGATATCGACAGGCTGGAGCCCAGCATGCGGAACTCAAACTTGTTGCCCGTAAAGGCAAACGGAGAAGTCCGGTTCCGGTCGGTGTTGTCCTTTGCGAATCTCGGCAGCGCGTCCACGCCAATCTTGAGATACTCTCTTGTGCGGCCGTTGTATTCCGTGCCGTCCACGATGGACTCGAGTATCGCGTTGATCTCGTCGCCCACGAATATCGACACGATCGCCGGCGGGGCCTCGTTGGCGCCCAGGCGGTGGTCGTTGCCCGCGCTGGCCACCGAAATGCGCAGCAGGTCCTGATATTCGTCAACCGCCTTGATCACCGCGCACAGGAACAGCAGGAACTGCGCGTTCTTTTTCGGCGTATCGCCCGGCTCAAGCAGGTTGACGCCGGTATCCGTGGAGATGGACCAGTTGTTGTGCTTGCCGCTGCCGTTGACGCCCGCGAACGGCTTTTCGTGCAGCAGACAGACCAGGTTGTGCCTCCTGGCGCCCTTCTGCATCATCTACATCATGAGCTGGTTATGGTCGGCCGCGATATTCGTCGTCGTGTAGATGGGCGCCAGCTCGTGCTGCGCGGGAGCCACCTCGTTGTGGTCTGTCTTGGCGAAAATGCCCAGCTTCCAGAGCTCCTCGTTCAGCTCCTTCATAAACGCCATCACCCGCGGCTTGATGGATCCGAAGTAATGGTCTTCCAGCTCCTGCCCTTTGGGCGGGGCAGCGCCGAACAGCGTTCTGCCGGTATAAATGAGGTCTTTGCGCTTGTCGTACACGTCCTTGTCGACGAGGAAATATTCCTGCTCGGGTCCCACGGTCGTCCTGACGAAGCGCACCGAATCGTTACCGAACAGCCTCAGAATTCTTAGAGCCTGAGTGTTGAGCGCTTCCATCGAGCGCAGCAAAGGCGTCTTTTTGTCCAGCACTTCGCCGCTGTACGAGCAGAACACCGACGGAATGCACAGCACGCCTTCTTTGATAAACGCGTAGGAAGTGGGGTCCCACGCCGTATAGCCCCTGGCTTCAAAAGTGGAGCGGATGCCGCCCGAAGGGAAGCTGGAGGCATCCGGCTCGCCCTGGATGAGCTCCTTGCCGGAGAACTCCATGATGACTTTCCCGTCCTGAGTCGGCGCAATAAAGCTGTCGTGCTTCTCGGCGGTAATACCGGTCATCGGCTGGAACCAGTGCGTAAAATGGGTCGCGCCGTGTTCAATCGCCCAGTTCTTCATCGCACTGGCTACTTCGTCAGCCACAGACGTATCCAGCTTCGTTCCGTTCTTTATGGTCTCCTGAAGCCGCTTGTAAGCCTCCTTGGGCAGGTACTTCTTCATCGCGTCGTCGCCGAAAACCATTGAGCCGAAAATTTCAGAAACTGTACTCATTACCATTTGACCCCTTCTTTTTTGGATAAAAAAACGGCAATGATGCAACAGAAATAACTTCTGCGACATCATTGCCGTTTTCAATTAATAATATATGCTTAAAATCACCGTTTGTCAATAGTAAAACTTTAAATTTTGCAAGAAGTGTTTTTCAAAATTGCAAAATCGACTTTCCGGCTGAAAAATTTATGTTGACAAACAAGTTTCAATGCACGTACAATTATTGTAAATCTTTTGGCAAAGGCGTTCATCTGGTTGACGGGCATAATAGCCTTTGATGAACGTTTATTTTATGCTCTTGAACAAATGGATTCGGCATTTTCATTAAGGAAAGAGAATTCTCTGCGGAGGTGAAAAAGCGTTGTATACAAAAGAGGAAGTCCTCGCCTATGTGCAGGAAGAAGACGTCAAATTCATCAGGCTCGCCTTCTGTGACCTTCTGGGCAGGCAGAAAAACATCTCGATACTGTCCGACGAGCTGCGCAGGGCGTTTGAAGACGGCATATCATTTGACGCTTCGGCAATCGAAGGCTTCAGTTCGGTGGTAAAATCCGATCTTTTCCTGTTCCCAGACCCGTCGACGCTGTCGGTTCTGCCCTGGCGGCCCACCACCGGCAAAGTCGTCAGGATGTTCTGCGACATCAGGTACCCGGACGGCACGCAGTTTGAAAAGGACTGCCGGTATATTTTGAAACAGGCGGTCAAAGCGGCCAGCGAAAAAGGCATTTCCTTAAATTTCGGCGCCGAAATTGAATTTTACCTGTTCAAGCTGGATGAAAACGGCGAACCCACCGACATCCCCATCGACAACGCCACCTATATGGACATCGCTCCGGAAGACAAGGGCGAAAACATCCGCAGGGAAATCTGCCTCACTTTGCTGGACATGAACATCAAGCCCGAAAGCTCCCATCACGAAGAAGGGCCCGGGCAGAACGAGATCGTGTTTAATTACAGCGATCCGGTGACGGCAGCGGACAACGCGGCCACATTCAAGATGGTCGTCAGAACCGTCGCGATGCGCAACGGCTTTTACGCCAATTTCATGCCCAAGCCGCTTCCCGGCAAGAGCGGCAACGGCATGCACATCAATATGTCCATCGAGAGCCGGGACGGCATCGACCACTCCGAAAGCTTCATGGCGGGCATACTGAAACACATCAGGGAAATCACGCTGTTCATGAACCCTTGCGTAAATTCATACATGCGGCTCGGGGAAAGGAAGGCTCCGAAATACATCACATGGTCGCCGGAAAACAGGTCCCAGCTTATCCGCGTTCCTGCCGCCACCGGCAAATACCGCAGGATTGAGCTCCGCTCGCCCGACCCCATGGCCAACCCGTACATCGCGTTTGCGCTTTTAATCCACGCCGGGCTGGATGGCATCAACAATAACCTCAAGGCAGGCGAGCCGGTAAATATCGACCTGTTCACCGCCGACAAGAGCATCACGAGCAAGCTCGAGCAGCTGCCTGCAAGCCTCGCGGAAGCTGTTGAGCTAGCGAAAAACAGCGCATTCGTGAACGCAATTCTGCCGCGGGAGTTTGTCGAACTGTATCTGTAATCCATGCTGCTTATCATTGAAAGGGGGGAATCCATGAGATGACGGAAAAGCCGCCTGTCAGCGTGCTTGTTGTTTCCGGTTCCCCTAAAGATTCCGCCAACTTAATTGACATGCTGCCGCCCGCGCAGTTCTCGCCGGTGAGCAGCGCGTCCAACGCCTGCGAGGCCAAGCGCAAGCTATTAAACACGCCCTTTGATATCGTGATCATCAACACCCCCCTTAAGGACGAGTACGGCGTCGAGTTGGCTATGGAAATTGCGACAACGGCGGCCACTGCAGTGCTGCTGTTCGTCAGAAGCGACATGTACGAGCAGGTCTCCTACAAAGTTGAAGACTGCGGGGTGCTGACCCTTCAGAAGCCTGCTCCCAGGCAGGTCATACTCCAGTCCCTCAGAATTCTGGTGGCGCTTCAGGCCAGACTCAAGGCCATGCAGGAGAAAGCGTCGGATCTGCAGAGCAAGATGGAGGAGATTCGTCTCGTCAACAGAGCCAAGATGCTGCTGATGGAAAAGCTGAAGATGACGGAAGCCGAAGCGCACCGGTATATCGGCAAACGGGCGATGGACGCCTGCGTCAAGCGCGCCGTTATCGCCGAAGAAATCATCAGAAAGTCCGGCGATTAGAAGCCTCTCCTCCAACCGGCAGCAGTTAAAAAAGGCTGTGCGCTTTGTCAGCGCACAGCCAGATTGCCCATCACTTCCATCCTGTATTTCTCATATTCCGCCGCAGCCATCTTCTGGCTCAGCAGGCACGTTTTCTTTAATTCGCTGTAATTCTCCACAGCCAGACGGACAATCCTTTCGTCAAGGCTGCCGTTCTCCGCCATCGTCAGCAGCGTATAAATGGCCTGCCGCTCGTTCATGCCGTCTCTGTACGGCCTGGTTTCGGTGATTGCCGTAAACACATCCGCCACGGCCATGATCCTGGAGCTCAGCGACAGCTTGGACCCCTCGATACCGAACGGGTACCCCTTTCCGTTCATCTTTTCGTGATGTAGGCACGCGATTTCATTGACCGCCTTCAGCGGCTTTATCTGGTCCAGTATCCTGTAAGTATAATAAGCGTGCTTTTCAATCAAGGCCCGTTCTTCCGGGCTTAAAGGACCTCCCTTCTCCAGCAGTTCCTTCGGTATGGCGAGCTTGCCTATATCGTGCAGATTCCCCGCGACTTCCAGTAGCAGGCACTCGCTGTCCGACAGGTTGCACAATTCTCCCAGGTATTTGGCGGTTGCCGCAACGCCGCTGGAGTGCGTCGCAGTAAACTCGCTCCTGAAGTCGATGATCCTCGAAAACAGTTTGGAAATATCCAGAAGGATATCGTCATCGATATAAAGGCTGGAATTATCGATGCGCTCCGAAATAATCCTGTTTATTGAGGGCAGCGACAGCTCAATCCAAAAGGAATTATTGGCCGCGGCTTTCATCAAGGCCTCTACGTAAAGCGGATTGAAATAAGTGCCGGAGTATTTGTTGACATGCTTTAGAATGCGTTCCTTGTTGTCTATCTCGTCGTTTAATAATACGGAAGTCCTGTCCGCCAGAAAAACGATATTGCTTTCCTGCGGCACAGCGTCATCATAATCCTCCCAGTGCCAGTGATGGTAGCGTATAATCTCCGCCGCCTCTTTAAGAGGTGCGAAAGTTTTCAATAACTGATATCCTCTTTCCTGATGTTCCGTTTGAGCGTTGTTCTCAAACTCCAGCGTTTCAATTCGTTCTCTCAGCGATATGGCGGCGATATCATGCAAAGCGGCGGCCATCGTCAGCATGCTGAGCTTCTTTGGCGGCAGCTTGAGCTCGGCGCCAATTCTGTATGTAATATATGCAACTCTTTGATGGTGTTTGTTCAGTTCTTTGCTGATTAAGTCGACCGCTTCGGAAAGTCCAATAACCAAATCAAACAACGAAATCTCAACAGCCCTAAACATGATGTCCCTCTGCTACAGATGTCAATGAATTATTTTATCTTCCAGGGTAAAAATTCCCCAATACCCCCCAAGGTTTAGTT
>JAAXZP010000098.1 GCA_012719815.1 Christensenellaceae bacterium | reverse complement strand
TGGAAGCTGGCGGCGTCAAACTGCTGGACGAGAAGGACATCTACGAAATTTAATGACGCAAACCATCCCTGGCTGGCTTGCGAGGGAAGAAGGAAGATAATGCTGACAAGACCGACATACGCAAAGGTCAACCTGGGCGCGATAAAACGCAACGTCGCCCGGATTAAGGAGTGCCTGCCGCCCGGTACGCAGCTGTGCGCGGTGGACAAGGCCAACGGCTACGGCCACGGCAGCGTGATGGTGGCCCAGGCCGCCATCGAGGCGGGTGCCACGTTCGTGGCAGTGGCAATACCCGAGGAAGCCGTGCAGCTGCGCGACGCGGGCATCACGGCGTCGATACTCGTGCTGGGCCCTGCGAGCCTATCGCAGTGGCGGCTGGCCTCCGAGCTGGACCTCTCCATGGTGGTCGCGTCGCAGGAATGCCTTGCCTGCGCGCAGGCGGTGCACCGGGAGACCGGGCGCACGATGCGGCTGCACCTTAAAGTGGACACCGGCATGAACCGCGTGGGCGTGCAGACGCTGGAACAGGCGCGGGCGCTGCTTGAAACCATCGCTCAGGAAGACGGACTGCTGCTGGAAGGGCTGATGACCCATTTCGCGGCGGCGGACGAGGCGGACAAAACGTATACCGAATGGCAGAACGCGCGCTTTCAGGAGTACATTGCGCTTGCGCACAGCATGGGCTTTACACCCATCGTGCACGCGGCCAACAGCGGCGGCGCGCTGGACTGCCCCGGCACGTCGTACGACATGGTGCGCGTGGGCATTGCGATGTACGGCTGCTATCCATCGGCTGAGGTGAGCCATGCGGTTAAGCTGGAGCCGGCGCTGTCGCTGCACACGCACATATCGTTTTTGAAAATGGTGAACGCGGGGGATAAATTAAGCTACGGCTGCACGTTCGAGGCGGACAGACCGTTGCGTATCGCCACCATCCCCATCGGCTACGCGGATGGCTTCAACCGATTGCTGTCCAACCGGGGCGAGGTGCTGGTGCGCGGCCCGCGCGCGCGCATCGTCGGGCGGGTGTGCATGGACCAGACGCTGATCGACGTGACGGATATTCCCGGCGTCTGCCTGCACGACGACGTGGTGTGCATCGGGCCTCAGGGGTACGACCGCATCACGGTGGAAGAAATAGCTGCCCACTGCGGCACAATAAATTACGAGATACTGTGCGCGCTGTCCGAGCGCGTACCGAGACTATACTACGAGGATTGAGCGCGGTAATGGACAAGGCGGTATTGGACAAAGCGGAATTAAGGCGCAGCATGCTCAAAAAGAGGCTGATGATAGAGCCGAGCGACGCAGCCGAGATGAGCAAAGTCATCACGCAGAAGCTTCTTGAACTGGACCGCATCCAAAACGCGTCCTGCGTGATGGCGTATTGCTCGTACAAGAACGAGCCGGACCTGATGGGGCTGGTGCATGCGTTGCTGGATATGGGCAAAAGGGTGGCCCTGCCTTACGTGACGGGCGACGACAGCATGATCGCCGTGGAATACAATTACGAATCGGTGATGAAGAGCAACCTGTTCGGCATTCCGGAGCCGGTGATCCGCAACGAAAGCGAGAAAGTGGAGCCGGACGTGGTGCTGGTGCCCGGCGTGGCGTTTTGCGAAAACCTGAACCGAATCGGCTACGGCTCGGGCTATTTCGACCGCTTCCTCAGGGAATCGGACGCGTTCAAGATAGGTATCTGCTACGACATGCAGGTTGTGCCCAGCATCAAGGCGCAGCCTTACGACGTGCGAATGGACATGATCGTCACCGAGCGGCGCATACTGCTGCCGCCTGAAGGCTGAAAGCCATGCGTGTGATCGCGGGGGCCTACCGGGGGCGCAAGCTGCTCCCGCCGCCGGGCATGACTGCGCGGCCCACGACGGACCGCGTCAAGGAAGCGATGTTCGGGGCCATTCAGTTCGACATCCCCGGCAGCCGCGTGCTGGACGCGTTCGCGGGGAGCGGCGCGCTGGGCATTGAGGCGCTGTCGCGCGGGGCGGCCCAGGTGGATTTCGTCGAGAAGGACCCGGCGTGTCTGCGGGTGCTGGAGGAGAATCTGAAAAAGGTCGGCGCGCAGAACGCGCGCGTGTTTAAAGGCGACGTGCTGAAGCTTTTGCCCGGCCTGGGGGTATACGACATCGTGCTGCTGGACCCGCCGTACGACGCAGGGCTGTATGAGGCGGTATTGAAGGCTCTTGCCGGCGGCGCGATAAAAAGCGGCGGCATCGTCGTGCTGGAGTGTCGGAAATCGTTTGATTTATCGGATATGTTCGGGTATAATTTAACAAAGAGGAAAAACTATGGGGATATCTCCGTAGCTTTTCTGAGCTATGGAGACAGGGCATGATCAAGTGTGTATATCCTGGGAGCTTTGATCCCATTACCTGCGGCCATCTGGACGTGATCGAACGGGCGGCCGCGATGTTTTACGACGTAACGGTGGCCGTTCTGGTCAATAAGAACAAGGTTCCGGCGTTTACGGTGGAGCAGCGCATGGATTTTATCCGGCGCAGCACGAAACACCTGCCCGGCGTCAAGGTGGACTGGTTTTCCGGTCTGCTGGTGGACTATATGAAATCGCGGGGCGCGAACGTCATTATTCGGGGTCTCAGAGCGACGGCCGATTTCGAGTACGAGTTCCAGATGGCGGCGATGAACGCCAGGCTTGCCAAGGATGTGGAAACGATATTCCTGATGACGGACATTTCCCATTCTTTCCTACGTTCCAGCATGGACAAGGAGCTGGTCGCGCACGGCGGCAAGATAACCGGGCTCGTGCCTCCGGAGATCGAGGAAGACGTGATCAAGTATTTCAACAGGTGAGGGTATGAAGGTATTTGAATTGATGGACGAGCTCATTGAAGAGCTGGAGAGCAGCCCCAAATCGCTGTTTTCCAACAAGCGGTCGGTGGATATGGACGTTGTGAACGAGATCATTGCCGACCTGAAAAACGCGCTGCCGGCCGAGCTGGAAGAAGCCATGCAGGTACTGCGTGAGAGGGACGAGATACTGGCGGCCGCTCGCGAGGAAGCCGCGTCCATCATCAAAAGCGCGGAGGATGAACTCAATGCCCGCGTTTGCGAGGAAACCGTGATGCAGGAAGCTGAGGCGCGCGCCAAGCAGCTGCTCGCCCAGGCCGAGAGCAACGCGAGGGAGATTACAGCCGGCGCGAAGGAATATGCCGACGATATACTGGCTGAGCTGGAGAACTATCTTGCCGACTATCTGAAGCTGCTCCGTAAAAACCGGATGGAGCTTTCGAGCAAGCGGATTAAAGAGACGGACTGACGCGCTGCCACAGCTTAATCAGCGCCAGTATGACAAGCACCGCAAGCGCAAAAATCACGCCGCTGTAAGCGGCTGTTTTTGTGTCCGGGACAAACGCAAACACGGCCCGCGTCATCGGGAAAACGTTGAGCAGCAGCGCCGTGAGCGCGGATGCCAGAGCGCCCTGCAGCGTTTTCACAATGCCAAAGCACCGGGGCAGCAGGCCGGAAGGCGCGCACACTGCCCGCGTCTGCATGTGGATGCCCAGACCGCCGAACGCCACGATACCGGAGATGAGCACCAGCTTGGTCGTCATGTCGGCGGAAAGCGCCGCGACGCGCGCGCAGCCCGTTGTCATTTCCACGCCGCCCGCCACAAAAGCCTGCGTCGCCGCGTTGTTCAGGCCGGCGAGCGAGGCAAACGGCGAATACAGCCACACCAGCGCGTCCATCACGCCGGTCACGTTCAATAATTCCAGCAGCACTGCGAACAGTATGATAAACCCGCCTATTTTGAGCAGTGCCCACAGCGATTTTTCCACGCTGGACGACAGCATGATGCCGATGGGCGGGCAGGATGCGGCGTCCGCCTTAAACCGGACCCATGCGTCTTTCAGCGCATAGCGCTTTGCGGACGGCGCGGGGTGACGCCGCCTGTCGATAAGCCCCATAATGACGCCCGTGAGTATTGCGGACAGGTAGTGCGCCGCGGCGAGGTAAGCGCCCGCCGCGGGCAGGCCCAGCATGCCGGTGCTTACCGCGCCTGTCAGAAACACCGGGCCGGTGACGCTGGTGAACCGCACGATGCGCTGGGCGTCCGGTTCGGATATCTCGCCCCGTGCGTATAGCTCGGCGGTGAGACGCGCGCCCACCGGATATCCGGAGACCGCAGCCGCCGCCAGCACATAGGCCGCCTCGCCGGGCGCGTAGAACAGCCGCCGGGTGAGCGGCGTGAAAAGCGCGGCGATGAGCCGCACCACGCCGGTATCGAGCAGCAGGAAAGAGGCTGCCATGAAGGGTAGCAGCGAAGGCAGCACCGCCGTCAGCCATAGTTCCAGGCCGTAGCGCGCGCTGTCCAGGCATTTTTGAGGATAGATCAGCATCATCACCGCCAGCGCGAGGATGATAGGGATGATGGCGACTTTCTTCATCATATCACAGTCCTTTAATCATGGATATGAGAAGGCTCGCCGCGGTATGCACAAGGGAGATTCTGTCAGATCAGCAGGCGCTGTGTGAAGTCCCGGTCGGCTTTGTCGTACGGCGGGGCGGTTTGCGACAGCGCCCAGACGCCGGTGGCAGCCGCATCGAGGTCGGGATAGAGCGCAGATGCGGCGGAGGTGACGAGCGGCACCGCAGCTGCGCCCGCCAAAGCGGACATCACCGAGGCGTCGCGCACGGCCAGCACGCGGACGTAAGAAGCAGGCGCGGCGTTGTGCGCCGATACCATCTCTTTGGTGACGCCCAGCAGCGCGCACAGTAATATGCGCGATATGCGCGCATAGGCGTACCGCTTCGTCTTGACAGTCTGGATCAGCGTTTCGCGGGTGCGGCAGGCTTGAGCCGCCGCGAATATGCGGTTTTCCAGTCCTTCCGAGACGTCGGGCAGCGAGGCGATAAAGGGTGCGCCGCGCAGCCTGAGCGTATGCAGCAGCGCCGCGTC
>JAAXZP010000097.1 GCA_012719815.1 Christensenellaceae bacterium | reverse complement strand
TTCGTATACTTTGTTGCTTTGTGAATTATTTTCAGCCATAAATAACCCCTTTAATACAATCTGCCTCACAAAAGTTATATTACATGTTTATGATATTTGAGTTATGTTGTATTACATTTACTTAGATTATATTTGATTTTATATCATTTTATACGTAATGTCAACAGCTAATATCGATAATTATCATACTTCTGATTAAAAAGTTGTATTATATCTTGCTTGTTTATTTTCTAGTCTCGTCTTTAACTTGTAAGTGTATGGATAATAAGAGATAATATAAAGCCACGGTTTTACTGATGGTATGCACAATGTTTACAGTATATAAGCGGAGCTATTTGGTTCTATTCCAAACATGACGGGCTAATAAAAAACACCCAATTACTTTATCTTTTAATTGGGTGTTTTCCTTCTGTAATATTAAAGAAGAAACCCCTGATTACGCCTGCCCCGCTTTCCTGAGCATCTCCTGCGACAGCGCCTCCGCCTGCTCCCTCACCCGCGGCTCGTCTACCGACGCCAGGCGGCCGTCCTCGGAGACAATCCGGCCGTTGACCATCACCAGCTTCGCCGGGCGGCAATAGCCCACCGTGCCCAACAGGCAGGCCGGGTCGTTCCCGGCGCCCGCAAGCTCCAAAAGCGACGCGTCAATCATAAAGAGGTCGGCGGCTTTGCCGGGCTCCAGGCTGCCGATATCGTCCCGACCGAGCAGGGCAGCGCTGCCCCGCGTGGCGAGCTTAAGCAGTTCATAGCCCGTCGGCGCGCTTTCGCTCCATTTGAGGCGATGCAGCAGGTAGGCGGCGCGTATCTCCGCCATCAGGTTGGAGCCGTCGTTGCTCGCACTGCCGTCCACTGCCAGGCCCACCGGCACGCCCAGCCGCAGCATGTCGGGAATGCGGCACACGCCGGACGCAAGCTTCATGTTGGACACCGGGCAGTGCGCCACGCCCGTTTTGGTCTCAGCAAGGAAGTCAATCTCGTCGTCGCTAAAGTGGATGCCGTGCGCAAACCAGACGTCTTTTCCAGTCCATCCGCACGATTCCATGTATTCCAGCGGCCGCATGCCCACTTCGCGCAGGCAGTATTCCTCCTCGTCCAGCGTTTCGCACAGGTGCGTGTGCAGCCTTACGCCCAACTGCCGCGCCAAAACCGCGGATTCTTTCAGCAGCTCTGCCGTCACGCTGAAAGGCGAACACGGCGCGAGCACCCTCCGGGTCATCGAGAAACGCGAGCTGTCGTGATAGCGCTTAACCAGCCGCTCGCTGTCCTTCAATATGGTGTCAACATCCTGCACCAGATCGTCGGGCGGCAGTCCGCCGTCGCTCTTCCCGCGGGACATGCTGCCGCGCGAGGCGTGGAAACGGATGCCGAGGTCCCGCGCCGCTCGGAACTGCTGGTCGATGAAGTGTTCGGAACCCTCACGCGGGAATACGTAGTGATGGTCCATGCAGGTGGTGCAACCGTATTTCAACAGCTCACCCATGCCCACAAGCGAGCTGTAATAGATACAGTCGTCGTCAAGGCCCCGCCATATCTCATACAGCGTTACTA
>JAAXZP010000096.1 GCA_012719815.1 Christensenellaceae bacterium | reverse complement strand
TTCTCCAGCCATTCGGTCGCTTCCGCATCCAGGTGGTTGGTGGGCTCGTCCAATAGCAGCAGCGCAGGTTTTCTGAGCAGCAGCCGGCCCAGAGCCAGCCGCGCGCGCTGACCGCCGGACAGCGTGTCCACCGGCTGCTCAAACGTCTCTTCGCCCAGCCCCAGCCCTTTCAGCACGCCGCTGATGGCGCTTTTATAGCCGTAACCGCCCGCTTCTTCAAAGGCGCGCGTCAAACGCTCATATTCGCGGGCAACGCGCCGCCACGCGTCGCTGTCCTCAGC
Source organism: Christensenellaceae bacterium (assembly GCA_012719815.1). Classification (GTDB taxonomy): domain Bacteria; phylum Bacillota; class Clostridia; order Christensenellales; family SZUA-584; genus SZUA-584. The sequence continues at coordinate 7,829 of JAAXZP010000096.1, read as the reverse complement.
GGCATCCGCCATCTGATGCTCCAGCTTGCGCATGCGCTTCTCCATCGCAAACACATCATCAAACACCGCCAGCATCGTTTGCCATACGGTATCCCGCGTGCCCGAGGGTACCTCCTGGCTGAGATAACCCACCCCCGCCGGGTTGGCGACGGAGACGGTTCCGCTGTCCGGCGCCTCCTCGCCGCAGATGATGCGCAGCAGCGTGGTCTTGCCCGCACCGTTGGGCCCCACCAGCCCCAGGCGCTGCTCGTCCGTCACCGTCAGCGATATGTTTTTCAGCACTTCATCCGCGCCAAAGCTCTTGCTTATGTTGTGTAACGTCAGCGCGACCAAAATAATCCTCCGTGTTCGCCCATTGATACCCGCCCATTATACACGACGGGCGGCAAAAAAAACATCTTTCAGGAATTAATTGCTTGAGGCGTGCCGCCTAATTCTCGTCGGAGATATTGAAAAGCGTGAAAGGGTATCTTTCCGGCAGGGCGGTAAAGCACAGCCGTTGCCCTGTCGTCGGGTGATTGAGGCACACGCGGTATGCGTAAAGCGCCAGAGGCGCCTTGACATCGCGCGGCCCGTATTTCATGTCACCGTATACGGGGCAGCCTATAGCCGCCATCTGCGCGCGTATCTGGTGAAACCGTCCGGTTATGAGGCGTATGCGCACAAGGGTCAGCCCATCCTGCTGCCCCAACGTCTCGAAGAAAAGCTCCGCCCGTTTCGCGCCCGGCGTATCCTCATCCGCGATGCGCGCGATGTGCGCCGCCTCGTCCTTCACCAGCCAGTGAACCAGCGTGCCTTCCCTTTCCGGCGGCGCGGCGGTCAGCACCGCTAGGTATGTTTTTTCAAACTCGCCGGACTTCATCTGCGCCGCAAGCCGCGCGGCGGCCTTGGACGTGCGCGCAAACACCATCACGCCGCCCGTGGGCCTGTCCAGCCGGTGCACCATCCCGAGGTACACATTGCCCGGTTTGTTATACTTCTGCTTGATATACGCCTTGCACAGGCTGAGCATGTCGTTATCGCCCGTCTCGTCCGCCTGTGAAGGCACGCCGTAGGGCTTTTCGACCGCCAGCAGATGGTTGTCCTCGTAGAGTACGTTCACGGCTGCCACCTCGACGTGGTGCCGCACGGCAGCAGCACATCGGAGTCCTTCTGCGGCAGCGCCAGCACGCCGGATTCCACCTTCCCCTTGGGCAGGCACTTGACCAGCATGTTCCGGGTGACCACGTCGGAAAGACCCGTGGTATACGAATTGATGATGAAAAACAGCGGCTCGTCCGTCAGCAGCGCCGCGCAGTCCTTCACCAGCGGGAACAGGTTCTGCTCGATCTTCCACACGCCGCTGTCGCTGCGCCCGTAAGACGGCGGGTCCATCACGATGGCGTCATAACGCCGCCCGCGCCGCTGTTCGCGCAGCACGAACTTGTGGCAGTCGTCCGTAATATAACGCACTTCCGCATCGGCAAGCCCGGAGAGCCTCGCGTTCTCCTTCGCCCATTCGTTCATGCTCTTGGCCGCGTCCACGTGCACTACTGAAGCGCCCGCGGACAGCGCCGCCAATGTGGCGCCGCCGGTGTACGCAAAGAGGTTGAGCATGCTGATTTTGCGCCCGCTTTCGACAATGCGCCGCCGGATGTATTCCCAGTTGGCCGCCTGCTCCGGAAACACGCCGATATGCTTAAAGCCGGTGGGCCGCACGTAAAACTTCAGCCCGGCGAGCTCAACCGTCCACCTCTCGGGCATTTTTTTGAGAAAATGCCATCTGCCGCCGCCCGTATTGCTGCGCTCGTAAACCGCGTGGGGCCGCCACAGTTCAGGCCGCGACTTTTCCCATATCACCTGCGGGTCGGGCCGCTGCAGTATGATACCGCCCACATCCTCCAGCTTTTCGCCGTCTCCCGTGTCGAGCACCGTATATCCTTTCAGTCCGCTAGCCAAAAACATCTGCGTAACCTCCAACCGTCATCATACCATCCGGCCGCGCCGTGCACAACAGCCATAAAAAACAACGGCGTCTATTTACTATTCCACGCCGGCTGGTTATAATAACAGCAGCAATCTTTAAGGTGCAGACCATGAAGAAACTGTTGCTAGTAATAATTTCGGCGCTGCTCATAGTTGGTATGCTGGCCGCGTGCGCGCCCGTCCGGCAGGACGTGGAGGATTACGCGCGCGAGCTGCCCGGTTGGGCCATCATTGTAGGCGCCGTGGTGATATTTCTCATCGGTTTCGGCATCATATGGAAGCTGGTTCCCGGCTTTGTGAAGGTGCTCGCCGTGATCGCGCTGGCCGTCATACTCGCGGGCTCGGCCTACGGCCTGTGGAACGGCCCCTGGGCTGAGCGGGCTAATCAGCTGAACCAGCGGGCGGAGGAAATCCGCGACGAGCTGCTGAGCACGCCCACCGCCTCGCCCGACACGCTTGAATCACCTGACTCGCCCGGTTAAATCCCCCGGACCGCTACATCGCGCACATATTTTGCGGCGGCTTCGGCCGCGTTTTTGATGGTCTCTTTGCCGTGCGGCTCGGGGCTCAGCGTCCGGCTGTCCGGCTTGCGGTACTGCTGGATGACATACCGCCGCGCGCCCTTCACTCTCTGCGCGATCGCCTCAATGTCAGCCACGTCCAGCGTCGGCATAAACGTGGTGCGGAATTCGTAGTCCACCTCGCCGCTTATCAGCAGGTCGGCGCACTGCCACACGGGCGCATCGTCCAAACCGAAAGACACCACCCGGTGAATCTCGCCGGGCGGCGCCTTTAAATCCATCGCGATATAATCAATGTCGGGAAGCAGCCCCGCCACCGCATCCGGCTTTAAGCCGTTGGTGTCCAGCTTGACGCGGTAGCCCATCGCCTTCACGCCGCGGATAAACTGCACAAGGCCCGCCTGCAGCGTGGGCTCGCCGCCGGATATCACGACGCCGTCCAGAAAAGCGCGCCGTTTCTCCAGAAAGCGCATCACTTCCGCCATATCAAGCAGGCTCTCCGCCTTCCAGAGCGCGCGGTTATGGCAATACCAGCAGTCCATATTGCAGCCCGGCACAAACACCACCGCGGCGATCAGCCCCGGATAATCCACGAACGAATTTTTCACCAGGCCGGCAATCTGCATAGGCTAAATGACCGCAGGGATCACGAACTTGACCCGTTCGCGGTATTCCTCTTTCTTGCCTTCGTTGTAGTTCTGCACCGGCCGCAGGTACCCCACCACGCGGCTCCACACTTCCGTCCTGGCGCCGCACTGCGGGCAGGAGAACTGCTCGCCCGGTATGTACCCATGCGTATCGCACACGCTGAACGTGGGCGTGATGGAGATATACGGCATGCGGTAGTTGTTGAATATCTTCTGGATAAGGCGCTTGGCTGTCTGAATATCTTCGATGCGCTCTCCCAGATAGATGTGCTGCACTGTGCCGCCGGTGTACAGCGACTGCAGCTCGTCCTGCAGCTCGATCATCTCCATGATGTCGTCCGTGAAGCCCACGGGCAGCTGCGTCGAGTTGGTGTAATACGGCACGTCCCTGCCGGAGGTGATGATGTCGAGGTACCGCTCTTTGTCCAGCTTGGCCAGGCGATAGCTTGTCCCCTCGGCGGGCGTGGCTTCCAGGTTATACTGGTTGCCCGTCTCCTTCTGGAACTCCTTCATCAGGTCGCGCAGGTAGTGCATGACGCGCACGGCAAACTCGTTGCCCTCCGGCGTTTCGATGCCCTTGCCCATGAAGTTGAGCAGCGCCTCGTGCATGCCGATGATGCCGATGGTGCTGAAATGGTTGTACCAGTACTGCCCGAAGCGCTGTTTGATATCCCGGAGGTAAACCGCCGAATACGGGAACAGGCCCGCCTCCGTCTGCTTCTCGATCACCTTGCGCTTAATCTCCAGCGACGTTTTGCCTATCTCGGCCATGCGCTTAAGCCGCGCGAAAAACTCGTCCTCGGTGCGCGAGAGATAGCCGATGCGCGGCAGGTTGATGGTGACCACGCCGATGGAGCCGGTCAGCGGGTTGGAGCCGAACAGGCCGCCGCCGCGCTTGCGCAGCTCGGTCACGTCCAGCCGCAAGCGGCAGCACATGGACACCGCGTCTTCGGGCGAAAGGTCGGAGTTCACATAGTTCGCGAAATACGGGATGCCGTATTTGCAGGTGATTTCCATGAACTTGTCCACCACCGGGCTGTCCCAGTCGAAATCCCTGGTGATATTGAGTGTGGGGATGGGGAACGTGAACACGCGGCCTTTGGCGTCGCCCTCCAGCATCACTTCGCAGAACGCCAGGTTAAACTTGTCCATCTCCTCCTGGTAATCGCCGTAGGTGGTGTTCTGGTACTCGCCGCCGATGATGACCGGGTGGTCCTTCAGCGTCTTTGGTACCTTGATGTCAAACGTCAGGTTGGAGAACGGGCACTGAAAACCGACCCGGGTGGGCACGTTGATGTTGAATATAAACTCCTGCAGCGCCTGTTTGATCTGCTCATGGTCCAGTTTGTCATGGCGGATAAACGGGGCGCAATACGTGTCAAAGCTGGACCAGGCCTGCGCGCCCGCCGTCTCGCCCTGCGTGGTGAACGTCGAATTGACGATCTGCCCCAAAAACGAGCGCAGGTGCCTGGCCGGCTTGCTCTCCACCTTGCCGGGGATGCCGCCGAAGCCCTGCATCAGAAGCTGGCGCAGGTCCCAGCCGGCGCAGTACGGGCCGAAGAAACCCAGATCGTGGATGTGGCAGTCACCCGAAATATGCGCCTCGCGCACCTCTTCGGGATATATCTCGTGCAGCCAGTATTGCTTGGTGAACGCCTCGCGGATGTAGTTGTTAAGGCCGTTCACGCTCTTTTGCATGTTGGCGTTTTCTTTGATGCTCCAGTCCTTGTCGGAGAGGTAGCTGGAGAACATATTGATGGTAGCGCCGATAAGGGCGTTGGCTTCACGCGCGCTCTTGCGCTTCTCGCGGTAGAGGATATACGCCTTGGCCGTTTTGGCGTGGCCGTTTTTGATCAGCACGCGCTCCACGATGTCCTGAATGTCCTCCACGCCGGGAGACCTGTCCCCGAACGTGAGTCGCAGGATATCCACCACCTGCTCCGTCAGCTGCTCGGCGCGCGCATAGTCTTCGCCGCCCACCGCTTTGGCCGCCTTGAAGATCGCTTCGGTGATCTTCTTCGGCATGAACACTTCCTTCTGGCCGCTCCGCTTGAGTATGACTGTGAACATTGATGCCCCTCCACCCCGATATGTAATATATGATAGGAAACAAAACGAAAGTGCGCTTTATATGGGCGTTCCGCCAGCCTGCGCACTAATAGTAAATTTTCAATTTTCAAATTATAGTATGGTTTAATTATAAGTGGACACTATATATAGCGTCAAGGTGAGAAGGGGAATTTTGCTAAAATTGTGGATAATGTGGATAACCTTTATTCGATATAGCGCCTTATCCGCAGCTTGCCTCCCAGGCTTTCCGCGATGCGGCGGCACTGCTCAATCTCGTCTTCGCCGATGAGATCCACCACGGACAGTATCGTTTCGATGCCCTGCGCCACGCAGCTTTTTGCAAAGTCCAGTACGTGCTTATAGGCCTCCTCGCCGTAAACGCTCTGGCACAGCCTGTCGTACCGCGCCGCGTTGGGCGCATTTAAGCTGATGGACACCGTGTCCACCAGGCCGCGCAGCTTGGGCGCGATGTCCTCGCCGTTAAAGGCGCTGCCCTGCCCGTTGGTGTTGAGCCGCACGTGCACGCCGCGCCCCTTTAAGTACCGGGCCACCTCCAGCAGCACGTCAAGGCGCATCGTGGGCTCCCCCAGTCCGCAGAAAACAGCCTCTTTGACGTCGGGAATCCGCTCGAATTCGGCGATGATATCCGCCGCTTCGGGATCGCGAGACAGCGTCAGGTCGTATTCGCCCACCCCGCTGTACTCGTTTCGGAGGCAAAACGTGCAGTTGTTGGTGCACGCGTTGGTCAGGTTGATGTAATACGCATCCTTTAGTTTATATACATAAGTGTTCATTCTATGCCAAACAGTTTCCTTGCATTTCGTATGTTGATCTCAGCCATCTCGTCCGCCGCCACGCCCTTGATCTCCGCCAGCTTTTCCAGCACGTACCGTACGTTGGATGGCTCATTGCGCCGCCCGCGCACCGGTTCGGGCGAAAGATACGGGCAGTCGGTCTCCGCCATCATCCGCTCAAGCGGCACCGCGGTTGCCGCCTCCACCACCTTGCGGGCGTTTTTGAACGTCACCGAGCCGGTGAAAGATACATATAGGCCCATGCCGACGCAAATTTCAGCCGTCTCGGCACTGCCCGAAAAGCAGTGCATCACGCCTTTTATCCCCTTGTGCGCGCGCAGCATCGCCAGCGTATCCTGCGTCGCCTCGCGCATGTGAATGATAACGGGGAGACTCAGCCGCTGAGCCAGCTCCAGCGGCCGCTCAAACACCCGCCGCTGCACAGCCCTCGGGGAAAAGTCGTAATGGTAGTCCAGCCCGATCTCGCCAATTGCCACCACTTTGGGCCGCGCGGCGGTCTCCGTGAGCCTCTCGATATAATCTTCCGGGGCGTCCGCCGAATCGTGCGGGTGCACGCCCACAGCGGCCCAGATATAGTCCGTCTGCTCCGCCAGCCGCTGCGCCCTGTCGCTGAACTCAAGGTCGGCGCCCACCTCGATGCAGCCCGCAAGCCCCCGCGCTGGCAGTTCATTTATCAGCGCCTCTCTGTCCGCGTCAAACCTTTCGGACAGAAGGTGCGCGTGCGTGTCGAAAAGCCGCATCACGACACCTGCGCGCCCGCGGGCAGTTCGCCGTCCAGCGTCACCAGCCTTAATTGCCCATCCGCTTCCGCCGCCAACAGCATGCCCTGCGATTCAATTCCGAACAGCTTCGCAGACTTCAGATTGACAACCACCACGATGGTCTTGCCCACCATCTGCTCCGGGCTGTACCATTTGCGGATGCCCGACACGATCTGCCTCGTTTCGCCGCCGATGTCCACCATGAGCTTTAAAAGCTTTTCGCTGCCTTCCACAGCTTCCGCCTGCTGCACCACGCCCACGCGCAGGTCAACCTTTTTGAAATCATCGTAGAGTATCACGCCGGGCGCCGCCTGCTCTTTGGGCTCCGCGGCGGGCTTGTCCGCCGACGGCGCTTTCTTCTGCTTTTTGAGCGTGCGGTTATCGGATATCTCCTCCAGCGCCTCCAGCTCCTTCTTGACGTCGATGCGCGGGAACAGCGGCGGCATCTGCTTGACGGTCAGCCCGCACACGAGTCTGCTGAACTGCGCCGCGCTCTCCCACGACACTTTGGCCGCATCGCCTAAGCCCAGCGCTTCCTGTATGCGCTGCGCCGTCCCCGGGATGAACGCCGTCAGCATCACCGATATGATGCGCAGCCCTTCGGCGAGATGATACATCACGCTGGCAAGCTGCGGTTTGTTCGCCTCGTCCCTGGCCAGTATCCACGGCGTTGTCTGGTCGATGTATTTGTTCAGCGCGCCCACATAGCTCCATATCTCCGCCAGCGCGTCGGGGAGCTTGAGCGCGTTCATCTGCGCCTCCACCGCCGCGCCCAGCGCCGAGCCCTGAGCCTCTATGGCCGCGTCAAATTCCGTCGACTCATATTCCGAAGGCACCACGCCGCCGAAATCTTTGACGATCATCGCCACCGTGCGCGACACCAGGTTGCCAAGGTCGTTCGAAAGGTCGCTGTTGGTCCTGGTGAGCAGCGCTTCGCTGGAATACAACCCGTCCGCGCCGAACGGCACCTCGCGCAGCAGGAAGTAGCGCACCGCGTCCACGCCGTAACGCTCGATCAGCTTCACCGGGTCCACCACGTTGCCCTTGGAC
>JAAXZP010000095.1 GCA_012719815.1 Christensenellaceae bacterium | reverse complement strand
GGATGCTGAACAACATATTCACGCTGCTGATGCTGGCATCGGGCATAAGGATGCTGTTCTGATGCTGTACGCGGTATTCGGGCTGGTGTTTGGCGTGGTGGGCGGCATGGGGCTGGGCGGCGGCATTGTGCTGATTCCCGCGCTGACGCTGCTGATGGGCATGGAGCAGCATACGGCGCAGGGCATGACGCTGTTCGCATACCTGCCTATGGCGCTGGCCGCGCTCATCATACACATCAAAAAAAAGCAGATACGGCTCAAGCAGGTGCTATTGCTGACCGGGTTCGGGTGCGCGGGCGGGGCGGCGGGTTACTGGCTCGCTTCAGTGCTGGCAGGCGAAACGCTGCGCGTCATATTCGCCGTATTCTTAATTGCGACGGCGCTGCTGCGTGGCTGGCGTCAGGAGATCGGCCCGTGGATTAAAAAACGCCGGGATGGCAATGCGCAAAGCGGTAAGAATGCCGGTTAGAATTATGGAATTAGGCGCGAGCAGTTGTCAATGTATTCAGTACGTGAAAGTTTAAAAAGGGTATTGACTATATGGAAATACTTCTGCTAAAATTAATTCCACTAATGTGCCTCCTTGGTCAAGCGGTTAAGACACCGCCCTCTCACGGCGGTAACAGGGGTTCGAGTCCCCTAGGAGGTACCAGATATAGACCATATCTCAAAGGCTTAGATGGGGCCAGTAGCGATTCGGGTCCAGCGCGAAGAGAGCCGCCGTATTGGTGCGAGGCGGACGTGGACGAACGCGAAACTCACCCCGGAGCTGTAAGGCTGAAGCGAAATGCTTAGGTCTTGACGAGGGGCCTCCGCGTTACGGGAGGACGGGCGTGATGGCGCCCTGGTGAGCTGGCGGCGTTTGCCGCAAGCAGAGTGGTACCGCGAAACCCTTTCGTCTCTGTGGAGACGAAGGGTTTTTTTGTTGACAGCATGATCATTTGGCAGGGGGTTTTTATGTGGGAATTCATCAACATGACCATCGGCGACTGGCTGGACATGAAGGCTGAACAATTTCCTGACAGGGAATGCGCCGTTCATCCATTGGAAGGGCTGCGCTTTACGACGGCTGAGTTTAGGGACGAGGTGAACCGCGTGGCCCGGGGGCTGATGGCGCTGGGCATCAGGAAGGGCGACCACGTGGCCATCTGGGCGACCAACTACCCGCAGTGGGTGCAGACGCAGTTTGCCACCGCCAAAATCGGCGCGGTGCTGGTCACCGTCAACACCAACTACAAGAAATACGAGCTGGAATACCTGCTCAAGCAGTCTGATTCCACCATGCTCATTATGATGGGCGGCACCAAAGACAACAATTATGTCGAGCACATTTACGCGGTGTGCCCTGCCCTCAAGGACAGCGAACCCGGGGCGCTGAAGGCCAAAAAGCTGCCGTTTTTAAAGACCGTTGTATTCCTCGACGAGGAAAAGCACCCCGGCATGCTGAACTGGAGCGACCTGCTGGAAAAAGCGGAACAGGTATCGGAGGAAGAGCTTGCGGCGCGACAGGCTTCCTGCGACCCGCACGACGTGATCAACATGCAGTACACCTCGGGCACCACCGGCTTCCCCAAGGGCGTGATGCTGACGCATTATAATCTCATCAACAACGGCAAGATCATCGGCGAGTCCATGGCGTTTTCCGAAAAGGACCGCCTGTGCATCGCAGTGCCCCTGTTCCACTGCTTCGGCTGCGTGCTGGGCGTGATGGCGTCCATCACCAACGACACCACGATGGTGTTTGTGGACCACTTCAATCCGGTTAACGTGATGAAGGTGCTGGAATCCGAGAAGTGTACGGCGTTCCACGGCGTGCCGCCGATGTTCATTGCGATACTGGAGCACCCGGATTTCGACAAATATGATTTCTCTCACCTGCGCACCGGCATCATGGCGGGGTCTACCTGCCCGGTGGAAGTGATGAAAGCCGCCGCCGAGAAAATGAACATGCGCGACATCACCAGCGTGTACGGGCAGACGGAATCGTCCCCCGGCATCACGCAGTCTACGGTGAACGATCCGCTGGAGATTCGCGTATCCACAGTGGGCCGTGCTTACCCCAATGTGGAAGCGCGCGTGATTGACCCGGAGACGGGCGAGGAAGTGCCGCCGAACACCGTGGGCGAGATCGTGACGCGCGGCTATCACGTGATGAAGGGTTACTATAAGATGCCCGAAGCCACCGCGCAGGTGATCGACAAGGACGGCTGGCTGCATACCGGCGACCTCGGCATGAAGGACGAGCAGGGCTATTACCGCATCACCGGGCGGCTTAAGGATATGATCATCCGCGGCGGCGAAAACATCTACCCGCGCGAGATCGAAGAGTACCTGTATACCCATCCGGCCGTCAGCGACGTTCAGGTGGTGGGCGTGCCGGACCATAAATACGGCGAAGAAGCGCTGGCCTGCGTGATACTGAAAAAGGGAGCGACTGCCACGGAGGAGGAGATTAAGCAGTACGTGCGCGAGGGCCTT
>JAAXZP010000094.1 GCA_012719815.1 Christensenellaceae bacterium | reverse complement strand
GTCCACATTGGGCATTACTCTCGCGACCGACGCATACGGCCCGGTAGCGGACAATGCGGGCGGTATTGCCGAAATGAGTCATATGCCTCCTGAGGTACGTGAGCGTACCGACGCGCTGGACGCGCTGGGCAACACCACTGCGGCGACCGGCAAGGGCTTTGCGATTGGTTCCGCTGCGCTGACGGCGCTGGCGCTGATTGTGTCCTTTATGAATGAAGTCAAGATACTCAAACCGGACTTTGCCTTCTCGCTGAATCTCCTGGATCCCGCCACCTTGACCGGCCTGTTTATCGGCGGCGTGCTGCCGTTCCTGTTCTCGTCGATGACGATGAAGGCGGTGGGCCGTGCGGCTCAGGGCATCGTGGTGGAAGTGCGCCGTCAGTTCCGCGAGATCGTCGGCCTGATGGAAGGCACTGCCGAGCCGGATTACGCGAGGTGCGTGGATATCTGCACGCGCGCGGCGCAGAAAGAGATGATACTGCCGGCGCTGACGGCCATCATATTCCCGATCGCGACGGGTCTTATTCTGGGGCCCTATGCGGTGGCGGCGATGCTGGCCGGCGCGACGGTTTCCGGCTTTATACTGGCTATCATGATGGCGAACTCGGGCGGCGCCTGGGACAACGCCAAGAAGTATATCGAAGCCGGCAACTTCGGCGGCAAGGGCAGCGACGCTCACAAGGCGGCTGTTGTGGGCGATACCGTGGGCGATCCGTTCAAGGATACGTCCGGTCCGTCCATCAACATACTCATCAAGCTGCTCTCGATGGTATCCATCGTGTTTGCTGGGGTGTTCATCAACACCAACCTGATCAGCCTGTTCCAGTAATCCAAAATGCAAAATAAACAGGGTTCCGGTTTGCTGCCGGAACCCTGTTTGCGTTCTCGAATGTTCTATACCTGCTGGTCGTCCAGAGAGAAGTGGTATTTGCGGGTGTTGTCCTTATTGATCACAACCTTAGTGCGGGCGTCGTGCTCAGCACGCAGCATCAGATCTTCTGCGGATTCGCCCTGATAGGCGGTGATGCTGCCGCTCACCCGGTACGCAAGGCCCTCGCTTGGTTTGATTTGCAACAGAAAGCGCACCAGCGCTCTGTTGGCCGCCTGCGCGCCTGTCTGCACCATCAGCACGGCCAAGCGCTGCTCGGAAAACCGCGCCGCAATGTCCACAGTGCGCACCGTCTTTTTCAGTTGCGCGGCGGCGTCCGCCAGGCACATGGACTGGTAGTCGGAAGCGCTGACGCCGGGCTGGCTGTCCAGAGGCCGGATGGTGAGCACCGTCAGCGTAAAAACATTACGGAACCGCTTCGCGCGGGCGATTTCCTGATCGATGCGCTCCATAAGGCCATAGCGGCTTAAAAAGCCGGTCAGCCGATCGTGTTTCAGCAGGGTATCGGTATAAAGCCGGTTAGCGTCTATTTCCGGCGCCTGTGTCGCGAGATAACGGAGCTTGTAGATAATTGGCCTGAGCTGCTGATAACCCAGCCGCACGCGCCAGGTGCCCTGTTCCCACACAACGTATTTCGTATACGCTTCCTCGCTGACCCGGCCGGTGCGGTTATCGCGGTCCGTCACGATGACGGAATATGCGTCCACGCGCTCATATTCGTCGTCGCCCACCACGCACTGCTCGTATGAGCGGAAAAACTTGATGACGTACGCGCCCATCTGATAGAGCGCCTTAACCGCTTCCTTCCACTCGCAGAAGTCGGCCAAAGGCACCAGGCTCCGGTCCTTGACGGACAGTTTCCGGTATGCCATGGCCCAGTCCTCCTGCAGCAGGCAGCGGAAGTATTCGTCCAATACCTGACGCGATTCGCTTTCAGCCGGCTCCGCATCTGTTTTGGGATTATTTTTGCGCTGGTTCATCAGCCAGACGCGGTGATACGCTCTACGCCGGGACGCGTCCGATATGACGGCATAGGCTTCGTTGATGAGCTGCATTTTCTTTTGGGATTCCGGATCACGGCTCACATCCGGGTGATACATCTGCGCCAGCCGCCGATATGCGCTCTTGATGATTTCCGGCTCCGCGCTGGGATGCACCTGAAGTATCATATAATAGTCCAAAAAGTCCTGCTGCGGTTCGTTCATGAAACACCTTTCCGATACGCGCCAATAAGGCGCCACCAGTGTGATCTGATATTATATTTTATCGGTATTATATAACAACAGTATTAGCCTGCCAACCATCACAGTTACCGGCAGATTTTCATGCATCGGAGCGAAATCTTTTATTATTGAAGCATTAGTGATATCATAAGGAAGCAAAGCGAAAAGGATGGCAACATGGACTCAAAGGTACTGAAAAAGCTGGAATTTGATAAGATACGCGAGCGGCTGGCCGACAAGACGCTGTCCGACCCCGGCAGGGCCGCGGCGCTGTTACTGACCCCCAAAACGAGTATGGCGGCGGTCAAGCGCCTGCAGGCTGAGACGCTGGAAGCGGAAAGCGTGATGATGCGCGCGGCGTCCTTGCCCATGTGCGGCTTTTCCGACATCTCGGCCGAACTGGCGCGGCTGAAGGCGGGGGCGGACCTCGGATGCGGCGAACTGCTGCGCGTGCTGGGCGTTATGAAGGCCGCCAAACGCGCGCGCAATGGGCTCAAAGACAGCAGCGCGCAGCTGCTGTGGAACTATGCGCGCCGGCTGCAGTATGACGAGCGGCTGATGGCCGAGCTGGACAGCGCGATACTGAACGAAAACGCGCTTGCGGACAGCGCGTCCCCCGAACTGCAGCGCATTCGGCGCAGCATCATGCGGGAGAACGAAGGCATCCGCGAAAAGCTCAGCAGCATCATCCGTTCGCCGCAGCTCAAGGAATATCTTCAGGACGCCATCGTGACGATGCGCGGAGGGCGTTATGTGGTGCCCGTCAAGCAGGAGCACAAGCGCCACATCCGCGGGCTGGTACACGACCAGTCTGCCAGCGGCCAGACGGTGTTTATCGAGCCGATGGAAGTGGTGGAGGCCAACAACCGCCTGCGCGAGCTGGAGCTTGCCGAAGCGGCGGAGGTTAGCCGCATACTGCGCGCGTTCTCGAACCGCTGTCGGGAAATCCAGGCGGAACTCGCCGAGGATTTGGAGGCGCTGACCGCGCTGGACCTGATATTTGCCAAGGCGGCGCGGGCGTCCGAGATGAAGGCGTCCCCGCCCGAAATCACGGACGAGCGCCGGGTGATCATCAAAAACGGCCGGCACCCGCTGATTGACCCCAACAAGGTGGTGCCGGTGTCACTTTCCATCGACGACGGGTACTGCGGCCTTATCATCACCGGCCCCAACACCGGCGGCAAGACGGTGACGCTCAAGCTGGTCGGCCTCCTGGCGCTGATGGCGCAGTGCGGGCTGCTTGTGCCCGCGTCGGGCGGAACGGTGCTGCCCGTGTTTTCGGCGGTGTACGCGGACATCGGCGACGAGCAGAGCATCGAGCAGAGCCTCAGCACGTTCTCCTCTCACATGTCCAACATCACGCGCATCGTGAAGGCGGCGAATGAAAAGTCGCTGGTGCTGTTGGACGAGGTGGGCGCGGGCACCGACCCGGCAGAAGGCGCGGCGCTGGCCATGGCGATACTGGAAACGCTGGAGCAGCGGCGGTGCATTGTGATTGCAACCACTCATTACAGCGAGATCAAGGCGTTTGCGATGGCGAGCCGCAGTTATCAGAACGCGTGCATGGCGTTTTCACTCAAGACGCTTAGCCCCACGTACGAGCTGATTATGGGCGTGCCCGGCGTATCCAACGCTTTTGAGATATCTAGGAAACTGGGGCTGGATGAATCGATCATCGCGCGCGCCCGGCAGCATATGTCGGAGGAGGCCCTCAAGTTCGAAGAGCTGATCGGCGAGGCGCAGCGGCGGCAGGAACTGGCGGAGAAAAAGGCTCTGCAGGCTGAAATGGACCGCCGCATGGCGCAGTCCATCCGCGACAAGAGCGACATGGAGCTTAAGAAAGCGCAGGAGAAGGCGCAGAAGCTGGTGGAACGCGCCAACGAAAAGGCGCTGGAGATATTGAAAGACGCCCGCGATGAAGCGGAACGAATCATCGCGGAGCTCAAGGCGGCGCAGGGGCGGCAGGAGGAGATCAATGCGGCCCGTCGTGCGCTGAACAATAAGATCGAGCAGGTATCGGCTGCACTGCGCACAAAGCCTGCTGTGAAGAGCGACACCCGTCCGGAGGATCTCAGCGTGGGCGATACGGGGAAGATTCTGACCACCGGCGTCACGGCGACGGTGCTCAAGGAGCCGCGCGACGGCAGCGTGTACGTGCAGGCCGGTGCGATCAAGCTGACGCTGCCGCTTTCCGAAGTGGCTCCGGCGGATGAGGAAAAGAAGGTCAGGAAACTGGGCCGCGTCGCGCGGGCGACGATATCGCCCGGCATGTCGCTGGACGTGAGAGGTTGCACACTGGATGAGGCTATTCTTGAGACCGACAGCTACCTGGACGCGGCATTTCTGGCTGGGCTTAATGAGGTTGTCATCATCCACGGCAAGGGCACCGGCGTGCTGCGCGCCGGGCTGCGGGATTATCTGCGCACGCACGCGCATGTGAAAACGTTCCGGCCCGGCCAGTTCGGCGAAGGCGAAGACGGCGTAACGGTTATCACGCTCAAGTAAGATATTGGAGTGAGTATATGGACATTGCAAGCGCATGCCTGGCCGGCGTGAAATGCCGCTACGACGGCGATGCACGGCCGGACGCCCGTATCGTGAAATTGCATAAACAGGGGCTGGTGAAGCTGGTCTGCCCGGAGTGTCTGGCGGGGCTGCCGGCGCCGCGCTGTCCGTCCGAGATATCAGGCGGCGACGGCGCGGACGTGCTGGACGGGCGCGCTCGCGTGCGCGCTGAGGACGGCGAAGACAGGACTGTGGAGTTTTTGCGCGGTGCGCAGGCTACGCTGGAGATTGCAAAGCGCTGCGGCGCGCAGCGGGCGTACTTTAAGGCCAAAAGCCCGTCGTGCGGCTGCGGCCGCATTTATGACGGTACGTTCACCGGCACGATGCGCAGCGGCGACGGCGTGACGACAGCGCTGCTAAAAAGAAACGGCATTGAAGTGATTGAAGTATGAAATAATTATGAATATTCAGTGAATACATATAAACGCGTATTTGTCTGTTGATGCCCGGTGGGCTATAATGCAATTAAAAGAAAAAACACCCATATGACGAGGTGAAACTCAAATGCCTAACAAAGAAATACTGATCGTGGATGATGATAAAAATATTTGCGAGGTCATCAAGCTGTACCTGCAGAAGGAAGGCTACAAGGTGACTTTGGCATACGACGGCCAGGCGGGCCTCGAGGCGTTTGAGCGCAGCACACCGTCGCTGGTGGTATTGGATATCATGATGCCGCGCAAGGACGGCTGGGAGGTCTTAAAGGAGATACGCAAGTCAAGCGCCGTGCCGGTTATTATGCTGACAGCCAAGGGCGAGACTATTGATAAGGTGCTGGGCCTTGAGCTGGGCGCGGACGACTATATCGTCAAGCCATTTGACCCCAAGGAGTTTATCGCACGCGTTAAAGCGGTGATGCGCCGCGCCAACATGCAGGAAGAGGAAAATCGTCAGATCAAGTACGACGATCTGGTGATCGACATTTCCAACTACACCGTGACGTATAAGGGCGAGATCGTGGAGATGCCGCCCAAGGAGATAGAATTGTTGTTCTTCCTGGCGTCGCATCCCAACAAAGTGTTTACGCGCGAGCAGTTGCTGCAGCACGTTTGGGATTTCGAGTTCTTCGGGGATTCGCGCACGGTGGACGTGCACATCAAGCGCCTGCGCAAGAAGCTGTACGACCAGGGGCCGAACTGGGAGATCAAGACCGTCTGGGGCGTGGGCTATAAGTTCGAGGTCAGGTAGAGCATGGGGAAATCGCTGTTCGCCCGGATGCTGTCCGTCTACATATTGATTATTGTGGTGTCGTTTTCGCTGGTTGGCGGCATATTTTTTGAGATGCTCAAGAACCAGTACCTGGAAAAACAGATGGACGCGATGATTTCCAGCGCAGAGGAGATAAACGAATGGGCGACGGAAAATTTCTATGGACGTCTGAGCAACGAAGATTTTCGCAAGCTGCTTTACAACAAAGCGGCTGGCGAGGATACTGTCATCTGGCTGGTCAGCAGCAGACTGCAGCGGATATACATGATCGTCGACCCGGAAGAAAAGAGCAAAATTGAAGAGGGCCTGACGTTTGAAGGGACGGTTGAGATTTTAAATTATACGAAAAAGGGCTACTCTTTCAGGCAGACGTCGGATAACAGCCGGATGTTCAAGGGCGCGGGGGTAACGGTGGCGATACCGCTGACGG
>JAAXZP010000093.1 GCA_012719815.1 Christensenellaceae bacterium | reverse complement strand
TTCCAGAACGGAGCGCCTGCTGGGCCGGGCAGCGATGGAAAAACTGAAGCAGGCGACGGTGGCCGTGTTCGGTGTCGGCGGCGTGGGTTCGTTTGCAGTGGACGCGCTGGCGCGCAGCGGCGTGGGCGGCATTGCGCTGTTCGACGACGACAAGGTGTGCCTGACGAACATCAACCGTCAGCTTATCGCCACATACGACACGGTGGGAAAGAGCAAGGTGGAGGCGGCCAGGGCGCGCATACTCTCCATCAACCCCAAATGCCGCGTGGAGGCCAACGAATGTTTCTATACCGACAAAAACGCGAACCAGTTTGACCTTAAGCGCTACACATACATCATCGACGCCATCGATACGGTGTCGTCCAAGCTCACGCTGATTGAGCGGGCAAAGGCGGCGGGCGTACCCGTCATCAGCTGCATGGGCGCGGGCAACAAGCTGGACCCGACACAATTCGAGGTGGCGGATATTTACGAGACGTCCGTGTGCCCGCTGGCCAAGGTGATGCGGCGCGAGCTCAAGAAGCGCGGCATTGACTCGCTGAAGGTGGTATACTCCAAGGAACCGCCGATATCGCCGCGGGAGGACGAAACTACGGGCTGCCGCGCGGGCTGCGTCTGCCCGCCGGGCACGCAGCGCACCTGCGCGGTGCGGCGGCAGGTGCCGGGCAGCATCGCGTTTGTGCCATCCGTGGCCGGCCTGATACTCGCCGGAGAAGTGATCCGCGAAATCGCGGGCACGGCAGAGGAGCCCAATCAGTCTGAATGATTTGCATAATGGAAGGTGTGGCATGAAGATATCGACAAGGGGGCGTTACGCACTGCGCCTGATGGTGGATCTCGCCGCCTCTCCGAGCGACGAATTCGTCACCATCAAGAGCATTGCCGCCCGTCAGGAAATCTCAGAAAAATATCTGGAGCAGATCATCACTGTGCTCAGCCGGGCCGGTTTTGTCAAAAGCGCCCGCGGCGCGCAGGGCGGCTATAAGCTCAGCAGGCCCGCGGGGGAGTATACCGTGGGCATGATACTGCGCGCGATAGAGGGCAGCCTGGGGCCGGTGAAATGCATGGAGGACGAGCCCAACCAGTGCCCGCGCAGCAGCTTTTGCGTGACGCTGGACGTATGGAAAAAGATCGACGAGGCGATAAGAAGCGTGGTGGATAATATCACGCTGGAAGAGCTGGCGCAGAAGCAGCGGGAAAGACAGGCAGGTTTATAAAGTCATTTCGATCCCTGTTCAAAAAGTCTACAAATCATAGAGAAATAATATGAAAAGCCTATTGACAAACATATGAAAAGGTATTAAATTATAAAAAATCATATAGAACATATATGAGATATATGAGAAGGAGAGAGACTATGGCAAGCGACAGGCAATATAGGTTTGAAACACTTCAGCTGCATGTGGGGCAGGAAACGCCGGATCCCGCGACGGATGCCCGGGCGGTTCCCATCTACCAGACGACCTCATATGTATTTCCCAGCCCGGAAGCGGCGGCAGGCCGGTTTGCGCTCACGGAACCGGGCAACATCTACACGCGCATTATGAACCCTACCACCGATGTGTTCGAAAAGCGCATCGCGGCCCTGGAGGGCGGCATCGGCGCGCTGGCGCTTGCCAGCGGTTCTGCGGCGGTGACATACGCCATCCAGAACATCGCGCGCACAGGCGACCATATCGTCGCGGCCAACACGCTGTACGGCGGCACGTATAACCTGTTTGCGCACACGTTTAAGGACTTCGGCATCGACGTCACGTTTGTGGACCCCGACGAGGAGGGCAGCTTTGAAGCGGCGATACGGCCCAACACCAAGGCGGTGTTCATCGAGAGCCTGGGCAACCCCAACTGCACCGTCATCGACATCGAGGCGGTGGCGGATATCGCCCACAAACACGGCATACCGCTGATTGTGGACAACACGTTCACCACGCCTTACCTGCTGCGCCCGTTTGAATACGGCGCGGACATCGTGGTGCACTCGGCGACCAAATTCATCGGCGGCCACGGCACGTCCATCGGCGGCGTGATCGTGGACAGCGGCAAGTTCGACTGGAAGGCGTCCGGCAAATTCCCCGGCATTACCGAACCCAGTCCCGGCTATCACGGCGCGATATTCTCGGAGGTGGCGGGCCCGGCGGCTTACATCATCAAGGCGCGCGTGACGCTGCTGCGCGACACCGGCGCGGCGCTCAGCCCCTTCAACGCGTTCCTGTTCCTGCAGGGGCTGGAGACGCTGTCGCTCCGCGTGGAACGCCATGTGGAAAACGCGCTGAAGATCGTGGAGTTCCTGAGCAAGCACCCCAAGGTAGAAAAAGTCAATCACCCGTCTCTGCCCGACCATCCGCACCATGCCCTGTATAAAAAATACTTCCCGAAAGGCGCGGGCTCAATATTCACGTTTGAGATCAAGGGCGGAAGAGAAGCGGCGCTGCAGTTTATCCGCAGGCTCAAGCTGTTCTCGCTGCTGGCCAACGTTGCGGACGTGAAATCGCTGGTCATCCATCCGGCGAGCACCACGCATTCGCAGATGACCGACCAGGAGCTGCTGGAATCCGGCATCACGCCCGGCACCATCCGGCTGTCCATCGGCACCGAGCATGTTGACGACCTCATCTATGAGCTGGATCAGGCACTGTAAATATTCAGACCTTAAAAGAGCCGGGGGAATCCGGCTCTTTTTCATTTAACTACGGGGAGCAGGCCGCCTCTATTGGGGGGTCAGCTGAACGCGTTTGCGGCCAGTTCTTTTGCAGCATGGGTGATGGCATCGATATCCGCTTTGTTTGGATGGGTGAGCTTAACGAAAAGAAAGCTGCCCGCGCAGGATATCTCGCCCACCACGTCGACGCCCTTTTTCGTGAGGAGCTCGCGCAACTCCTTTTGGCTTCGGTTACTTACCGATACGCTGGACGTTACAATCGCTGCTTTTTTAACGAGAGAGGGGTCTAGCTTTTCCGCATAGGCCAGCAGGTCAGGATTGCATTTACCCCCATAAATCCCCCCGACAATAAAGAGCAAACGGGTCTCTTCCGGTTGGGTGTTTTCCGTGATGTTTTTCGCGGTAACGCCCAGCTCCTGGGCTATGGCTTCCGCCAATTTTCTGGAGTGCTGCGTCTTCGTTGCATAAACGACCCCGATATTATCCATGGCTGATGCCTCCATCATTCTTTCCATAATATTTCAATATTGGAAGCGGCATATCCTTCAAAGGCTTTAAATTTTTCCCTTCGGTACGCGCATGGCGCGCATGGAATTGAGTATCGCGAGCACCGCCACACCCACGTCGCTGAACACCGCTTCCCACATGGTGGCGACGCCGAAAGCGCCCAGCAGCAGTATCACGGCTTTCACGCCCAGCGCAAACAGTATGTTCTGCAGCACGATGCGGCCTGTTTTGCGCGATATGCGTATCAGCGATACCAGGCGGGAGGGTTCGTCCCGCATCAGCACGATGTCCGCCGCCTCGATGGCCGCGTCAGTTCCTGCACCGCCCATCGCGATGCCCACGTCCGCCATCGCCAGCACCGGCGCGTCGTTGATGCCGTCGCCCACCGCCGCCAGCTTGCCCTTGCCGGTGCGGGCCTTGCCGAGCTGCTCCAGCTTCTCCACCTTCTGATGGGGCAGAAGCTCCGCGTAGAATGCGTCTATGCCCAGCTCTTCCGCAACGCTTTTTGCCGCAGCATGGCTGTCACCTGTCAGCATCACCGTATTTTTGACGCCCAGCCGCTTGAGCGCTCGGATGGTTTCGGCGCTGTCGGGGCGTATCCGGTCGGCTATCACGATATGGCCGGCGAACCTGCCGTCCAGCGCGACATAGACAATGGTGCCGGCGGCACGGACAGGAGTATAATTTACGTTTTCGCGCTCCATCAGCCCGGCGTTGCCCGCCAGCACGCGCACGCCGCTGACTGTTGCGCTGATGCCGTGGCCCGGGATTTCCTCCAACTCCGTCACGGCAATTTCGTCGAGGCTGCCGCCGTATGCCGCGCGAATGGACTGCGCGATGGGATGGGTGGAGTGGATTTCGGCATGGGCCGCGTAGCGCAGCACATCGTCGCCGCCAACTACGTCCGTTACGGTAAACCGGCCTTCGGTCAGCGTGCCGGTCTTGTCGAACACCACGGGGGCCACGCGGCTCATGACTTCGAGGTAGCTGCTTCCTTTGACCAGTATGCCCTGGCGGGACGCGCCGCCGATGCCGCCGAAGAATCCGAGCGGTATGGACAGCACCAATGCGCACGGGCACGACACCACCAGGAACACCAGCGCGCGGTTCAGCCAGTCCGCAAAAGCCGCGCCCGGTATAACAAGCGGCGGGATGACGGCCAGCAACACCGCTGCCCCGACAACCGCGGGCGTGTAGTAGCGCGAAAAACGGGTGATGAACTGCTCGGCGGGCGCTTTTTTGCTGCCGGCGCTCTGCACCAGTTCCAGTATGCGGGCGATGGTGGACTCGCCGAACTCCTTTCTGACTTCCACTGTGATAAGGCCGCTCTGGTTGATGGAGCCTGCGAGCACGGTATCGCCCGGCTGCACGTCGCGCGGCAGGGATTCGCCCGTCAGCGCAGAGGTATCCATAGACGTGACGCCTTCCAGCACCACGCCGTCCAGCGGCACGCGCTCGCCGGGGCGCACCAGTATGCGTTCGCCCACGCCCACCGTTTCCGGCGGTACCGTCGTGGTTCCGTCCGGCGTCACCAGATTGGCGGTGTCGGGGCGTATCTTACGCAGAGCGGATATGCTGCGGCGGGAGCGGCCCACCGCGGCGTTCTGGAATATCTCGCCCACCTGATAGAACAGCATTACCGCAACGGCTTCGGGGTATTCGCCGATCGCGAACGCGCAGACGGTGGCGAGGCTCATCAGGAAGTTCTCGTCGAACACCTTGCCGCGGGCAATATTTTTCAGCGCTGCCCACACGACTTCGCCGCCAATTAAAAGGTAGCTTATGACAAACAGCGCCAGCGGCAGCCACGCGGGGGAGGAAACCGGCAGCGCCGCCGCAAACAGCGCCGCGCCAACGCCTTTTGCAATCCAATACCAAAGCCGCGATTCGCTTCTTGTCTGTTCGCCCGCCTCGCGCGACCAGGCAACGGTAATGCCCGGGTCGATTTTGACGGCGATATCCGCCGCCTGCCGCAGTATGGCGGGCAGATTCCCGGCGGAATCGGCTTCGACGGTCAAATCCTGCGTCATCGGCCTGACGGAAGCGGAACGCACGCCGGGAAGCTGCGCCACCTTGCGTTCAATCCGTTCGGCGCAGTCGGCGCAGGACAGCCCTTTGAGGTATATTGTCCGGCTGGCGGGCGGCTCGACTTCAGTCAGCACGGCGCCCGGCTCAATGCGCCTTACAATATCGCCGATATCGGCGCTCAAGCCCTCGGGCCATTTTCCTGCCGACTCCACCAGCAGCGTGCCGGATACTGCGTTGAATGTCACTTCGCGCACGTCGCTGAGTGCCCGGACCTCCTGCTCTATGTCGGCGGCGCAGGCCGCGCATACGCCATTTAGCTGAAATCGTTTATTCAACCATCGTACCCTTTCAAAAATGAACATTTGAACAACCGTTCAATTATATTATATGCCTATCCGGAAAATTGTCAATATGACCGAAGACTTTTTTTCAGACATTATTCTGTGAATTTCGCAGCGCGGTAAAATAAAAGCCCCTTTGAGGCGGCCCATACCGGTTCATAAAGCTGACACGGCGTTTTTATTCCGGGCCAGCTGTCATGTGGCGTGAGATATAGATTTTAAGGCGCCTGAGCAACTCCGGATTGGATGAGAAGAATTGGGTGAGCATCTCAAGGCGTTTTAAAGTGTTCGGGCTGATGTGGTGCTCAATCAGTTCGGTTTCGAGCAGAAGGTTTTCCGTAATGCCCAGCATGCTGAGAAACTGTTCGATGACGCGGTGCCGCTGAAGCAGGTATTCGCCCAGCTGTTTGCCGGCTTCCGTGAGCTCAATCACGCCGTATCTTCTGTATTTGATGAAGCCCAGCTCGCCCAGCTTCTGCATCATCTTGGTTGCCGACGACGCTCTGACGTTGAGCTTCTGCGCCAGCTCGCGCATGCGCACGAAGCCGTCTTCTCCGGCGTTCCGGCAGACCATCTCGAGATAGTCTTCCATCGCTGAAGTAAGCAGCCTGCTGTTTTGCTGCAGCAACTGATAGCCTCTGACCGTGTGGAATTCATTGTTCATTTTATACTCCTGTGATACCGCTGTTCGGTCAATATATATTCGTCACACATGCAATTTATTTGAATATAGTGTAAAGAAAAAAAGTTTCTCGCCGCTAAAGTCGAGAAACCTGTTTTGACTGTCAGGAGGACACATATGTCTGATCAATATATACCGCTCAACACCCTGCCTTTGGGGCAGAAGGCCAGAGTGAAGGAGTTGACATCCGACGGGACGGCGCGCAGGCGGATGCTGGATCTGGGGCTGATTCGGGATACCGTCGTGGAAGCCCTGCTGAAAAGTCCGGCGGGGGATCCCGTGGCCTACGATATCCGCGGCGCGGTAATCGCCCTTCGCAGCGAAGAGGCGCAGAAAATACTGGTGGAAACGGCAGGAAGCGAGGCTTAAACGATGGGGCTGACCAACCAGTCGACGGGTATCCGCGCGCTGGAACAGGAGCTGAAAATAGAGCGCGCTACGCCCAATGACAAAATCATCGCTCTGGCCGGCAACCCCAACGTGGGCAAGCGCACTGTTTTCAACAGCCTGACAGGGCTGAAACAGCATACGGGCAACTGGCCGGGAAAGACAGTGACCAACGCGCAGGGGAGATACAGGCACCGGGACAAGAATTTCATCCTGGTCGATCTCCCGGGTACATACTCGCTGATGGCCAATTCCGTGGAAGAGGAAGTCGCGCGGGACTTCGTCTGCTTTGCGGACCCCGATGCGACGGTGATCGTGGCCGACGCCACCTGCCTTGAGCGCAATCTCAATCTCGTATTGCAGACGCTGGAGATTACCGGCAGAGCCGTGGTGTGCGTCAACCTCATCGACGAGGCCAAGCGCAAGAGGATACGCGTCGATATAAAGGAGCTGTCGCGGCAGCTCGGCGTTCCCGTTGTGGGCACAAACGCGCGCAAGGGCGAGGGGCTTGATGAGCTGATGGATGCGGTATACGCCGTTTCCCAAAGCCCGGATGACGCGCCGATTCGGATAGAGTACGACGAAACTGTGGAGCAGGCAATCGCCATCGTGGAGCCTGAGGTAAATACGGCGCTGCAAAACCGGCTTCCTTCCCGATGGGTCGCCTTGAAGTTCATCGACGGAGACCAAAAGCTGCTGGCCGCGATGAAGAAATACCTCGGGTTCGACCTGATGGACAAAGGCGAAGTGACCGCGGCGGTGGAAAAGGCGCAGGAGGTGCTGCGCGAAGCGGGCATCAGCCAGGAAACGCTGCGCGACCGCATTGTGTCCCGCATCGTCAAGCGCGCTGAACGGATATGCAGACAGACGGTGACATTTGAAAACGACAAGTACAACCAGACCGACCGCCGGATCGACAGGATACTGACTTCCCGGGTTTTTGGCCTGCCCATCATGATGGCCCTGCTGGGCCTGGTGTTCTGGATCACGATCGCCGGCGCGAATGCGCCTTCCTCGCTGCTCGCGGACGGTCTTTTCTGGATAGAGGACCAGCTGACGGCCTTGTTTATGCGGTGGGGCGCGCCCGAGTGGCTGCACGGCGTATTGGTTTTGGGCATTTACCGGACGATGGCGTGGGTGGTGTCCGTGATGCTGCCTCCGATGGCGATATTCTTTCCATTGTTTACGCTGCTGGAAGACCTCGGCTATCTGCCCCGGGTGGCGTTCAACATGGATAGGTTCTTCAAGCGGGCATGTGCCTGCGGCAAACAGGCCCTGACGATGTGCATGGGGTTCGGGTGCAACGCGGCGGGCGTGGTCGGCTGCCGCATCATCGAATCCCCGCGCGAGCGGCTGATTGCTACCATCACCAACAACTTTGTGCCATGCAACGGCCGGTTCCCCACACTGATCGCGATCATCACCATGTTTTTCGTTGCGGCTGCTGCCGGGCCGTTTCAATCGGTTTTCGCCGCGCTGCTGCTGG
The DNA here is from genome assembly GCA_012719815.1 of Christensenellaceae bacterium. Classification (GTDB taxonomy): domain Bacteria; phylum Bacillota; class Clostridia; order Christensenellales; family SZUA-584; genus SZUA-584. The sequence goes on along the minus strand of JAAXZP010000093.1, from coordinate 161 downwards.
TGGGCATCATACTCGTTGGCATCGTGATGACGCTGCTTGTATCCAGGCTGCTGTCAAAAACCATACTGAAAGGCATGCCCTCATCGTTTACGCTGGAACTGCCGCCTTACCGCAGGCCGCAGGTAGGCAAAATCATCGTCCGATCGATATTTGACAGGACG
>JAAXZP010000092.1 GCA_012719815.1 Christensenellaceae bacterium | reverse complement strand
TGTGCAGTATAGCGGATGCCGGCTGCTTCCAGCACGCGCATCGCGTTTGTCTTGAGCGAGGACATCTGCTGCAGTCCTTTCGTTGCGGTATTATTGCCACCACAATTCTTCAACAGGATTGATTGAAGCGCCGGCCAAATCAGTTATCGGCGGAGCGGCTCTGCTCAGCTTTGGAAAACGGCTTCGCCTTGGCGCGGCGCTCTGCAGTCGGCCTTAAAGCCGCGCTGCTGCTTTCCGCGCGTTTGGTCATGCTGCTCATCAGCCCGCCTATCCTGCCCGGCAGATGGTAAGCCAGCCCCACCATCAGCCGCTGCCCTATTCCGGTGGTAATGACAAAACTATTGCTTTCGATGCGGCGCGCCAACGCACGCCCCACCTTTTCCGGCTCCGCCATCACCTGCGGCGGCACGGGCAGTGGCGACGACGAGGCGGTGCGCGTCAGCGGCGGGTGCAGCAGGTGCACGCTCACGCCTGTCCCGGCGCATTCCAATCTCAGGCAGCGCGCCAGGGCCTCGATCGCCCCTTTGCTGGAAGCGTAGGCCGATAAGCCGTCCATCCCGGTCACCCCCACGCCTGAGCTCACAAAGCATAGCCGCCCGTATTTCTGCCTTTTCATGATCGGCAGCGCCCACCGCGCCAGATTCACCGCACCGCCGAAGTTGACCTCGTGTACGCGCTTCAAATCCGCCTCCGACGTTTTATCGAAGGACGCGAACACGCAGACGCACGCGTTATGAATCGCGATGTCCACGCCGCCCCACAGTCCTTTTACCTTCATCAGGCAGCGCGCCACGTCCGCTTCGTCCGCCGCATCCCCCGCACAGATGACCAAAGACCCGTCATATTCCAGTTCCAGCGGCTCCAGCCTGTCGGTACTGACATCCAGCACCGCCACGCAGTGGCCATCCTCCAGGAACTGCCTGGTCATGTAATAGCCGATGCCGGCGTTGCCGCCCGTGATGATGATGCTGGCCATGGTCACCCCCTCCTCAGCGAGTCGATATACTGCCGCGCAGCCCGGGGGCTGCGCCCTGAGAGCGCAAACTGCTCCGCCCCAGCTTCCAGCACTGCCGCATCCATATTGATGCCGTAGTCCTCCGCCAGCGCGCGGACGATTTCGAGGTATTCCCGCCTGTTCGGCTTAAAATACCCCAGCGTCAGCCCAAACCGCGCGGACAGCGCCGTCAGCTCCTGTATCGTCTCGTTGCGGTGCACATCGTCGCCCTCGCGTTCCGAAAAGCGCTCCCTGACAAGGTGCCTCCGGTTGCTGGTCGCGTACACCGCCACGTTGCCGGTGCGCGCGGAAGCAGAGCCTTCCAGCACCGCCTTGAGGGTATAGAAATCGTCGTTCTCCTGAGCGAACGACAGGTCGTCGATGAACAGTATGAACTTTAAGGGATTGCCACGCAGCTCTTCCAGCACCGCGGGGATGTCCCCCGCCTGCGCCTTGCCGATCTCCACCAGCCGCAGCCCGCGGTCCGCATACTCGTTGACCAGCGCCTTCACGGTGGAAGACTTGCCCGTGCCCGCGTCGCCGTACAGCAGCACATTGGCGGCAGGACGCCCGCCAAGCAGCGCCAGCGTGTTGTCCACGATGGCCCGTTTCTGGCGCTCATAGCCTTTCAGGTCGGATAGCCGCACGCTATCCGGGTTTTTCACCGGCGTGATGACGCCCTGCCGCACGGCAAACATGCGGTGTGCGGCGTACATGCCAAAGCCCCGGGTGTTCAGCGCGCCGAGATGGGCCCGGAACTCCGCTTCCAGGTCGACCGGCTCCGTCCGCCACGCGGGCAGATACCCCTCGTACCCTATGCTTTTGCGCACCGTTTCGCTGTCCAGCGCCGCCAGCTCGCCCAGCGTATGAAGCTCCGCTTTCAGGCACGCCTCCAGCTCCGCTTCTATGGGCAGCCCCTGCGCGCAGCGCCGGATGTAGAAGTTATCGTCCTCCATCACGCGCTTTTTCACGTACTCCGTCAGGCTGCACGTATGCGCGAACAGCGCTTCGGCGAAAGCCGCGTACGCGTCCACCCGGCGCGCCGCGCTATCCTCATTTGCGGACAGCAGCGCGGCAAGCCGGCTCAGCACGCCGTCCGTTTTAAGCCCCCGAAATATCACCAGCGCGTTCCAACTCAGCAACAGTTCTTCCAGCCTGTCCAATGCCGTATCCTTTCATATCAGTCGCTGTTCCCATTATAAGGCTGCGCGCGGCGCACGTCCAGTATGGCGTTTGGAAACTGTTCAAAGCCCGGAAACCCGCACAAAAACAGGAGCGGCAGATTCGCCGCTCCTGTTTGGATAGTTTCCCGTTTTACCGGGCATACTGCTGGTTCAGATCTTGCCCTCTTTCAGCGCCTTGAGGTAAAGATCCAGCGGGATCTCAAATTCCACAGTAGCATCGTCGGCGACATTCTGGGCCTTCTGCTGGCGCTGTCCCATAAACTCCAGAGCGAACGTGTAGCTTGTGGGCAGCATCTCCTTCAGTACCGGCGCCTTGCCCAGGTCTTTCCATCCGCCCGCATAGTAGGACACCTTGCCGCCGGGGAGAGGCAGCTTAACGGTTAACCCTAAAACCTTGACCTTGGTGTACATGTTCACCAGCACCAGCTTGGTTTTGAACACCACCACATTTGCTACACCGTTTTCAAGAGTCTGCGTCTTCTGGATGGAGGCACCGCCGTATTCGACCTTGAACGTGTAGCTCGTCGGGAGCATTTCAATCGTCTCTCCGGTCGAGCCGCCGCCGAACTTCTGCCAGCCGCCCGAATAGAACCAGGCGTCGCCCTTGAGCGGCAGGCCTATGGAGCTCTGCAGCTTGAACGTCACAGGCACTGTATTGAATACGATTTCGTTGACCTTGCCCACTGTGATAGTTTCGGCCCTCTGAATCGATGCGCCCAGATAGGTTACCTTGAAGGTTTAGCTCGTCGGCAGCAGTTCAATCGGAGTTCCGGTCGGGCCGATGTCCTGCCAGCCGCCCGCGTAGAAGGACGAAGTACCGTCAAGTTCCTTTTTCCCGCTAAGGTTCTTCAGCAGAACCTTCACCGACGCTGTCTGGAAGATAATATCCTTATTTTCGTCGCTGACAGTCTCGGTCCTCTGTACCGACGCACCCCTGTAGGTTACCTTGAATGTGTAGCTGCCCGGCAGAAGCTCCATGCTCGTCTTGGTTACGCCGCTGCCGAACGTCTTCCACCCGCCGGCGTAATAGCTCGCGCCGCCTTCCAGATCATTACCATTAGAATCGAGCAGCCTGAACGTCACGCCCTTGGTCTGGAACAGTATGAACGAATCGGTTGCCAGGTTCTGCGACTTCTGATTGCTTCCGCCGCCCAGTTCCATTTTGAACGTCATGCTCTTGGCTTTGTTGCCGTCCAGCTGTGCGAAGTAGATGCCGTCGGCACCCGTGTTGCCCAGCGTGTACCAGCCTCCGTCATAGTAGGCAGCCACGCCGTCTTTAATGCCGTTTTTACCGCTGCTGTCCACCAGCCGGATGTAAGCAAGGGTCTTTTCGTAAACCTTTCCAGCTTCCGGCGTGACTTTGAACTTCCCTGCGGGCCAGCCGCTCCGCCTCAGCTCGAACGATATGCCGTTTGGATCTGGCATCATCTCGAGCGGATCGGTATAGACCTGCCAACTGCCGCCGGTGTAATAACACAGCGTACCGCCCGCATAATGGAAGATTACAGCGCCCGTCTGGAATACGACCTCCGTATGTTCTTCGTCGACTTTCACACCATCCTTCTGCTCGCGCCCGTTATAGCTAACGGCGATCGAATACTGACCAGGCAGCAATTCCATACTGCTGTTGGCTATTCCAGTTCCAAATACACGCCATTCGCCGCCCCCATAATATTTTGCAGCGCCGCCATCCAGCTTTTCTCCCTTGGAATCCACCAGCTTGACGGTAAACGCTATGGTTTGGAACTCATAGTACGAGGTGTCCGACGACATTTTCTTCTCGGCGCGCCCGCCTTTGTAGTTCATCACGATGGTGGTCGGGTTTGAGCCCGCGGGCACTTGCAGCAGGGCATAGCCGTCGCTGCCCGTTGTGGCGACATTATTCTCCCATTTTCCTGCATAGTAAGATACCGAGCCGCCTTCCAGCCCGTTGCCCTTGCTGTCCTTCAGCGCCACGATTCCAAAGCTGTCGTTGACGGGAGAGCCGCCAATCGTCAGGTTGCGCGTGAACGTCGGCCAACCAGACTTGCTGAAGATAAACTCATACTTGCCCGGGAACAATGCCATCGGGGATTTAAAGGCGTAGGTGTTGCTGCCCACCTTATACTTAATGGTCCCCGGGAAGTTCAGCGTAACCAAGGTGGCCACAAAAGTATGATCGATTTTGTCATCGCCGACATCAGCCGTCACATTCACCCATTCAGTGGCCGAGGTCGTCTTGTTGTAAACAGCATACATTTCGTACGTGCCCGCGAACAGCGCCTTGATGGCAATGCCGTCGCCATTCGTGGTTCCAAAGGCCAGTGTGGAGCCGCCGACCTTGTACTTAATGTCCGCGCCGCTCAAAGGCTGTTTACTGGAACTCTGTACTTTCACCTTGGCC
>JAAXZP010000091.1 GCA_012719815.1 Christensenellaceae bacterium | reverse complement strand
TGCTGGAGCGTTTCCGCGAATTCACGCATGTGGAAGCGTCGCTGGAGACAGGTCGCACGCACCAGATCCGCGTGCATCTCAGCAGTATCGGCCGTCCGGTGGCCGGAGATACGGTGTACGGCCCCAAAAAGCCGCGGCTGCACGACAAAGGACAGCTGCTGCATGCAGGCACGCTGATATTCCGCCACCCGAAAACGGGCGAGGAGATGACATTTCACGCGCCGCTGCCAGACTATTTCGAGGCCGTGCTGGAAAAGCTGCGCGCAAAGCAGTAACGGCGGGTTTAGCGTGATGAAATTGCTTATCGCTCAACACAGTCTTACTGGTGCTGTCTTGTAAACTTCAGGAAATCAGCATGCCAGGACAACAATACGTTGTTGACTTTTGACAACTCGTTGTCTATAATAATCTAAGCTAAAAACAACTCCCATTGTCGGCTTTTTGTTCCGTGGGATATGGGAGGGAGGGTAACAGTTGGCAGAGATCCGCGTCGGAGAAAACGAATCTTTGGAAAGCGCGCTGAAGAGATTCAAGCGGCTGACCGCACGGGAAGGCACTCTGGCGGAGCTTCGCAAGCGCGAGCACTATGAAAAGCCCAGTGTGAAGCGCAAAAAGAAAGCCGAAGCCGCTCGCAAGAGAAAACATTGATTACATAGCATTGGCATATAAACCCGGAAATTCTCCGGGTTTTTATGTTGCCCGCGTAACGGCAAGTATGATTCCTTCATATTTATATTAACTGGTTGCGGAGGCTCAGATACGAGCCTTCTTCTTTTTTTTGCCGCCGCCGCATATGAATGAATGAAAACCAATGCGGGCAAGATCCGGCGGGGTAGATGGATGCAGAAAAAACCGCGCAAACTTACACAGAGAATCGCGAAGCGTCTGCAGATGGCGCCTGAGGCTGCCGGCTGCCTGCGCATCACGCTGATTGACAATACGCACGCGTTTGTCGAGAACCACCAGGGGGTGCTGGAATACACCGCGCGGCGCGTGTGCATCCGCACGCCGCAAATGAACGTAACGATAAGCGGGCAGGGGCTGGTGCTGGAACGGTTCGGCAGGGAGGACGTGGGGTGCGGGGCGACATCCGGCAGTTGCAGTATGAAATGACCGGCGAGGGGGATGTTACCCCGTGAGGTTGTGGAATTTTTTAACCGGATATGTTATGATACGCGTGGACGGCCTGTCGCTGGAAAAGTTCCTCAACATGGCGGCAGAGGCTGGTGTGCACGTTTATGACGTGCGCCGGGCGTCGTACACCGTGCTGCACGCGGTGGTGAGCCCGCGGGACCTTAAAAAGCTGCAAAGCGTCGCGACGGAGAAGTATACCGTCACGGTCAGGAAAAGCGCCGGGCTGGCGGTGGGCATCAAGCGGCTGCTAAGCCGCCGCGCGCTTGTAATCGGGCTGGCGCTGGTGCTGCTGGCGGCGGTGGCGGCTTCGTTTTTTGTATGGGAAGTGCGCATAACCGGCATCGATACGCGCGAAGCCATTGCGCTTAAAGATGAGCTCATTGAGTTTGGGATATATCCGGGCGCGTTTAAGGGTAATATTGATTTGCGCAAAACGGAGACGGCGCTGATCATATCGCACGACGAGTTTGCGTGGATTGATATCAAGTTTTCCGGCGTGGCGGCGCTGGTGACGGTGGTGCCCGCAGAGCTCCCGCCCGAGATGGTGGACAGTTCCCGGCCGTGCAACATCGTGGCCAAGAAGGACGCGCTGATCGAGAGCGTGACGGCGCTGGCCGGCAAGGCGGTGGTGAAGCCGGGGCAGACGGTGCGCGCGGGCGACGTGGTGATATCCGGGCTCGTCTGGGAGGAAGGCTTTCCGCGCATGATGTTTGCCGCGCGGGGCGAGGTGATCGGCCGTGTGTGGTACCGGGCGAGCGAGACCGCGCCGGTGAGCAAAGAGGTGCGCGTGCCGACAGGGCGCGTGCAGACTCAGCGCGTCATATCGGTGGGGGCGGATACTGCGCCGGTGGACCCGCCCTGCGCGTTCGCGGAATACGACACGCAGGAGGTCGGCCGGTATCCGGTGGTGGGGCTGTTTCTGCCCGTCACCATCACGACGCTGGAGCACAGAGAGGTCGAAATTAAAACGCAGGATGTGCCGCGGGACCTGCTGGAGCTGTATTTGGAGGAGCGGGCTTATTTTAAAGCCCAGGGGTATGTGCCCGATAACGCCAAAATTGTGGGGCACCGCACAGTATTTAAGGAAGAGGACGGCATGCTGACCGCTACGGTGTATATTGAGACGCATGAGGACATCGGCGCGGCCGTTTATCTGGAGGAGTAAACAGAATTGGACAATATTGAAGTCGCCATCGAAGTGGACAACCTGGAACAGCTGATAGAGCTGTTCGGATCTTTTGACGAAAATGTAAAGGTAATCGAAAAGGAAACGGGC
>JAAXZP010000090.1 GCA_012719815.1 Christensenellaceae bacterium | reverse complement strand
GTGCTATTGATATGAACTAGCTTTACCATGAACAAATGTTTTATACGGCGCCGTAACGTTGCATATGCAACAAAACCCGCGGTGTTTAGCGTCATTGAAATGCGTGAATACAGGAAAAATGCGCTTGCGAAAATGGGGTTAAAACGCTGTGACGGCTATAAAAGCCAAAATAAAAAAAACGGCCCCGCATCTGATTGTTTTGCCGAAATCGGCTGACAATCAAACGCGGGACCGCGAAAATTCGCTACTACCTATCCCTCGTCAGCAGGTATTGCGCGAGCGAAGCAAGACCGCTGGCCCTGGTCCCGAATATCCGAAGCGCGTCCTGCGCCTCGCGGGTCAGGTCGCGCGCAATGCGCCGCGAGGCTTCGATGCCGTAGATGCGCGCGAACGTCTGCTTGCCGGCGTCCGCATCTTTACCCACGGATTTGCCCAGTGTCTTTTCGTCGCCCACTTCGTCCAGTATGTCGTCCACGATCTGGAATACAAGGCCGAGCTTTTCGCCGTAAGCCGCCAGCGCCGCCGCTTCGGCCTCCGATGCGCGAAACAACGCCGCCGCAGAGAGCACCGACGCGCGGATCATCGCGCCCGTGTTGCGCTCGTGGATATGGCGCAGCACCTCTTCGTCCTTGTCCTGCCCCTCAAACGCGATATCGCAGGCCTGCCCTTCTATCATGCCGCGAACGCCCGCAGCGCTCGCGATCACGTGCATCGCGCCGAGATAATTCAGGCCGTCGCCCTCGTTCTTCACCGCCGCGTCCAGCATCACTTCAAACGCGAGGTTTAAAAGGCCGTCCCCCGCGAGCACCGCGTAAGCCTCGCCGAACACCACATGGTTGGTGGGCTTGCCGCGGCGCAATACATCGTTGTCCATGCACGGCAGGTCGTCGTGGATCAGCGAATAGGTGTGGATCATCTCCAGCGCGCACGCAATGTCCAGCGCCTGCACGGCGCTGCCGAACATATCCGCAGTCATCAGACAAAGCGCGGGGCGCAGCCGTTTGCCGCCCGCGATGAGGCTGTAGCTCATCGCGTCCTTGAGCGTGCCCGGCTCGCATTTGAGTTCCATCAGCGTACTGAGCCGCGCTTCCGTCATCGCGCCGTATCTTCTTAACTCTTCGGCGGTGGAGATCATGACTGCTCCACCTCTTTTTCGAGGATCTCGCTCTTTGATTTATAGGTATTCAGCCGCTTGCCCAGCATGTCGGCCAGCTTTACGCCTTCGGCATAGAGCTCCATGCTCTTCTCGATGCCGACTTCGCCCGACTGCAGTTGGCGCGTAATCTCCTCCAGCCTTTGCAGATCCTTTTCAAACTCGTCCATCAGCGGTCCGTCCTTTCCACAGCCAAACGGCCGTCCGCAAACTCTATTTCCATGCGCTGCGCTGCCGCACGGCTGGATGTGATGACATGGCCGTCGCTGTACACCAGCGCGTAACCGCGGGCCAGCACATTTCTGGGGTTCAGGCTTTCCAGCCTGTCCTGATACTGCGCCAGGCGCATGGCATAGCTTTTCAGCACCGCATCTACGCTGCTTTTCATCAACGCCAGCTGGCCGTCGATGCGCTCCCGGATGCGGTCCAGCTTCATGCGCAAGGGATATGCATGAAGCAGCGCGGACGCCGCTTCCAGACGGCGCTCGTGCGCATCCAGCACATCCTTAAGAGCCTGCCCCAGCGCCGCTTTCTTCGCCTCCAGCATATCCAGCATCGCCTGCTTCTCGCGGACGACCAGCTCTGCCGCCGCGGAAGGCGTGGGCGCGCGCAGGTCCGCCGCCAAATCGCACAGCGTGTAGTCCGTCTCGTGGCCCACGGCGGAGACGACGGGGATTTTCGACGCGTACACCGCCCGGACCACCGCCTCCTCGTTGAACGCGTACAGGTCTTCAAACGACCCGCCGCCGCGCGCCACGATGATCACGTCCACTTCGCGCCTGCGGTTGAAATACGCGATGCCCTCGCTGACCCGGGTCGCCGCCTCCGGCCCCTGCACCGGCACCGGATATACCGATATGCGGATGCCGTCGAACCGGCGCGTGGCCACGTTGATGATGTCGTACATGACCGCGCCCGACGTGGACGTGACGACGCCGATATGCGTGGGGAACAGCGGCAGCGGCTTTTTATGCGCCGCGTCGAACAGCCCTTCCTCCGCCAGCCGCTTTTTGGTGCGCTCAAACCGGGCAAAAAGGTCCCCCACGCCCTGCAAAGCGGCCGACTCCACCACCAGCTGGATGGTGCCGGTTTTGCGGTAAAACGTAATGCGGCCGGCCCCGGTCAGCCGCGCGCCGTCCGCTATCACGTCCCTGTCCGGAGGGTCAAAAAAGTCGTAAACGACGCAGCCGATCATGCTGTTTTCGTCCTTGAGGGAGAAAAACGCATGACCGACCTGCGACGAAGTCGAAAAGTTGGTTACCTCGCCGACCACCTTCACCGCGCTGATAAACGGGTCCTGAAAGAACTTGCGGCTTATGTATTCGGTGATCTGCGAAACGGTGAAAACCATGTCAGCCATACAGACGGGCCGCCTCGATGGTGTTATCCATCAGCATGGTAATGGTCATGGGGCCCACGCCACCCGGTACAGGTGTGATAAACGCGGCGTTCTTTTCCGCCTCTTCAAAAACCACGTCGCCTTTGAGCTTGCCGTCCACCTTGGTGGTGCCC
>JAAXZP010000089.1 GCA_012719815.1 Christensenellaceae bacterium | reverse complement strand
GTGCATATGCTCTCCAAGGGCGCGTTCAATGCACTGCTGAAAACGCTGGAGGAGCCGCCCGCCCACGTCATATTCATACTCGCGACCACCGAGCCGCACAAGCTGCCCGCCACCATACTGTCGCGCTGCCAGCGCTTTGATTTTCAGCGCATCCCCGCCTCGGCAATTCAGCGGCGTCTGGCCGAGGTGGCGCAGGCCGAGGGCTTTGCCTACGAAGACAGCGCCTTAAAGATAATCGCCCGGGCGGCGGAAGGCGGCATGCGCGACGCGCTGTCCATACTCGACCAGTGCGCCGCTTTTGGCGACATCACGGCCGCCAGCGTTTCCGCGGCGCTGGGCAGCGGCGACATGCGGCTGCTCTACAATCTGGCCGCGCGCATATCGGCATACGACGAGAAAGGCGCGCTCACGTGCCTCAAAACGCTGCTGGACGCCGGCGCGGATACGCGGGCGCTCATCAAGGACCTCGCGGACATATTCCGCCGCATGATGTGGCTGGCCGCCGGAGCCGATGCGGACGAAGACGAGGCGGAGCTGAAAGCGCTCGCCGAAAGCTACGGCAAGGCGGCGTGCATCCGCGCGCTGAACATACTGATCCAGAAGGAATACGAGATGCGCCAGAACCTGCGCGCAGATATCGTGCTGGAAACGGCGGTGATGGCGCTGATGAACCCGGAAGACGACGCATCCGCGTCCAACGCCGCGCGCATCAGCAAGCTGGAAGCGCGGCTGCGCGCGCTGGAGGAGCGGCCGGCGGTTGCCGTGCCCGCAACGCCCGCAAATGGTCCCGCGCCCGAAGCCCATCCGGCGGCTCCGGCCCCTGCCCAGCGGCCCAAAGCCCGCAAAGCCGAGCCGGTATCCGCCGTTTCGGACAGGGAAGCGGGTATCCTATGGGAAAAGACGCTCAGCGTGCTGCGCAAGACGGCTTTTCACATATGCCCCTACGCGCAGCAGGCGGAAGGCGTGCATTGCACGGACGATGTGTTCGAAATCCGGTTCGGCGCAGGCTCCGGCATAGCGGCGGAGTTTATGCGGCAGGAGAGAACGCTTGCGGTGGTGAGCAAGGCGCTGGAGGAGCTAGCGGGCCGGCCGCTCACCGTCAGAATCATCGCGTCGCATCAGGCGGCAGCGCCCAGCGAAGGGCCTGACATCGCCGATATTTTCGGCCCGGACAATATCGAGATCATAGAGGAGGACTAATATATGGCAAAGAGAAAATCCTTTGGCGGGGGCGGCATGGGCGGCATGAACATGAATTCCATGCTCGCCAAAGCCCAGAAGATGCAGGAGGAGATGGCCGCGGCGCAGGCCGAGGTGGAAGCGACCGAGGTGGAAGCCACGGCGGGCGGCGGCGCAGTCACCGTGCGCGCCAACGGCGCGAAGAAGATACTCGGCATCAAAATTTCCCCCGAAGCGGTAGACCCGGACGATATCGAGATGCTGGAAGACCTCATCACCGCGGCAGTCAACGAAGCGCTGTCCAAGGCCGATGAGCTGATGCAGCAGAAGATGAGCAGCATCACGGGCGGCCTGAATCTGGGAGGCTTGTTCTAGCCTTGGGACCGATCATCGAGCCGGTCATGCGGCTTATCAACCAGTTTTCCCGCCTGCCCGGCGTGGGGCCAAAAACGGCCCAGCGTCTGGCTCTCTTTGTCATCGGCATGAGCGAGGATGAGGTAAAATCCTTCGCGGAGGACCTCGTGGGTGCCAAGGAAAAAGCCGTTTTCTGCCCCGTCTGCGGCAACCTGATGAACAGGGACGACAGCTGCTGCAGTATATGCGCGGATCCCTCGCGTGACGCTTCCTTAATCTGCGTCGTGTCGGATATCAAGGACGTGCTCGCCATCGAAAAAACGCGCGAATACAAGGGCGTTTACCACGTGCTGCACGGCGTGATATCGCCGATGGACGGCGTCGGGCCGGACGATATCCGCATCGCGGCGCTCATCGACCGGCTAGCCAAAGGCAACGTCAGCGAAGTCATCCTCGCCACCAACCCGGACGTGCAGGGCACCGCCACGGCGGCCTACATCGCCAAAACCATCCGCCCGCTGGGCGTGAAGATAACGCGCATCGCGCACGGCGTGCCCATCGGCGCAGACCTCGAATACACCGACGAAGTCACGCTGGTCCGCGCGCTGGAAGGCCGGACGGAATACTGATATCATGCGGTAAAGTATATTCACAGCGCAAATTGGCGATAATGGTCTTATCAATGCAATGGAGGTGACCATATGGACGCCAACGCGTTTGCGGAAGAGGTCAGGCGCGCCTATGCCGAGTACAAGGCCGCCGAGAACTACTTTGACAACGTGGACGACCCAGACCTCGTGGATTTTGCGATCTACGGCATGCAGGCAGCGCGCATGAAATATGCATATTTGCTGAAAAAAGCGCGCGAGCATTACGCCGACCAGCTCGCCAGCGGTGAATAACGTTTGCCAACAACAAAGGGAAATGCATCCAGGCATTTCCCTCTATCATGTTAAGCTATACGGAGCCTGTGATGGCTTCTTTTTTTGTCAGGTGCGGACCAGCCGCGCCTTCTTCAGTCCCGCAAACACCGCCTGAACGATCACGCAGTACACAGGCGTCGTCACCGCCGCCGCCACCGCGCGCGCGTAAAACATCTCGGCATACGGCACGCCGTACAGCATGGACAGCCATACCGTCTGCAGCACCATCGAGCACACAATCTGCGTCAGCGTCACCGCCAGCACCACGCGCACCCAGTCTTTTGCATGCGGCAGCATGCGGAACACCAGGTGCGGCAGCAGCCCCACCAGCGCGCTGGTCAGCGTGATGGGCGGAAAATACGCGCCCGTGGGAAACATCACAAACCCCAGCAAATCCGCCATTGCGCCCACGGCCATGCCGTAATACGGCCCGAGAACTACGCCGGCTATCATGATGGGCACAAAGCCCATCCCCAGCCGCACGGCCGGCACTCCCGCGATTATCAGGTTGGCAGACATCAAACGCGTCAGCGCAATGCTGAGCGCGATCAGTACTCCGGAAGCAACGATCTTAAAAGCCTTATCGTTCAAAATAAAACCCCCTTTCATTGGAATGCACAGCACTGCTGGCCAAAATTAAAGGAGGTCAGTAACTTCCTATAAGTTTGAACCACAGCGGATGCGATATTGCACCGCAGACGAAAACGTCTTTCGTTTAAAGGCAACTTCCCATCCTTTAACACTTAACGCGCAATATCTACTCTGTGTTCCGGCAAAATTATATCACGCTCGTCATGTTTTGACAAAGACTTATTTGCCGCGCTTATTTTAAGCAGCAGCGCGCTACCGCATGGCGCATCCTGTCCGCCATGTAGAGCGATCCGCATATCACCACCGCGCCTTCCGGGCCGCAGAATTCCAGCGCGTCGCGCACCGCCGCGTCCGCGTCGCCGTAAGCCGCCGCGTCGCACCCGTATTTCCGCGCGACCTGCGCCACCTCCTCTGCCGCCAGCGCGCGTGCGTTGTCCGGCCTGACGGCAAACAGTTTGCCGCACAGCCGCGCCATGACGCCGATGCACTCGTCATACTGTTTGTCGCGCAGCAGACCCATCACCACCGCCGTCTGCCGCCCCTTAAGGTGCGCCTTCATCGTTTCTGCCAGCGCTTCGATTCCCTGCAGGTTGTGAGCGCCGTCCAGCAGCACCAGGGGCCTTCGGCACAGCACCTCCTGCCGTGCGGGCAGGTACGCCGCTTCCAGCCCCTGCCTTATCGCCTCGTCGGAGATATGATAACCGTACCGTTCCCGCAGCGCACGGGCCGTCTCAATGGCCGCCGCCGCGTTGCCCGCCTGATGTCGGCCCGGCAGCTTCAGGTGCGCCTCGATTTCCCGATAGCGAATCATGATGCCGTCAAGCCCGAGGTCGGTATAACCTATCTGACCGGGGTCGGGAATGATGATATCGTTTCCCCGCTCCTCTGCCGCCGCTTGAATCACGCTCAGCGCCTCTTCCGGCTGGCCCGAGCAGGTCACCGTCACGCCGCCCGGCTTGATGATGCCGCATTTCTCCCGCGCTATCTTCTCCAGCGTATCGCCCAGATACTGCATGTGGTCCATCGC
>JAAXZP010000088.1 GCA_012719815.1 Christensenellaceae bacterium | reverse complement strand
CATTATCAACCTGCCGGGCAGCCCCAAAGCCTGCAATGAGTGCCTGGACTGCGTTATGGACACGCTGCCGCATGCGATTGAACTGCTGCGCGGCGGGGTGACGGACTGTGCGGCGGATTGAGGAAGGCTTTTTTAGGAGGTATCCATGAAGTCAAAAGCCGTGAGCAAGCTGCCGGGTATTATGCTGGCGCTGGTGTTGGCGATGGCGGTTACAGCCTGCGGACAGGCGTCTTCTGACGGATTGCCGTCCGGAACGCCTGCGGCCGAGCCGGTGGAACTGACGGTGTTCGCGGCGGCGAGCATGACCGAGACGCTGACCGAGATCGCCGAAATGTATAAGGCTGTCGCCCCTGACGTAAAAATCGTTTTCAACTTTGATTCGTCCGGCACGCTTCAGAGGCAGATCGAGGAGGGGGCGGTGTGCGACCTGTTCATTTCCGCGGCGCAGAAGCAGATGTACGCGCTGGATGCGTCCTTAAGCGGCAAAGACAATCCGAAAGGGCAGGATTACGTGGAGCAGGGCACGCGCGTCAACCTGCTGGAGAACAAGGTGGCGCTTGTGGTGCCGGAGGGCACCCCGAAGGGTATCACGGGCTTTGCTGATCTGGCGGAGAAGCTGAAAGCCGGCGGCGTGCTGATGGCGATGGGCAACAGCGACGTGCCGGTGGGGCAGTACACGAAAAAGATTCTCGCCAGCTTTGGCCTGGACGAAACCGAGCTGGCAAAAGCGGGCTGCATCACGTACGGCTCCAATGTCAAGGAAGTGACCACGCAGGTTTACGAGGCGAGCGTGGACTGCGGCGTGGTGTACGCCACCGACGCTTTCAGCGCGGGCCTTGAAGTGGTGGACACCGCAACGAAGGAAATGTGCGGGCAGGTCATCTATCCCGCGGCGGTGCTGAAAACCAGCCGGAACAGGGAAGCGGCGCAGGCGTTTCTGGATTATCTGAAGACAGATGTGTGCATGGGCGTGTTTGAGAAGGCGGGCTTCAGCCCTGCCGAATAACCGACAGAAGGAGAGGACATGGACTGGTTTCCGCTGTGGAACAGCCTGCGGATTGCGGCGATATCGGGCGTGCTGGTGTTTTTCACCGGCATATTGTGCGCCTACTATATCGCGCGGCTTCCTCGCGTCGTCAAAGGCATACTGGACGTGATACTGACGCTGCCGCTGGTGCTGCCGCCCACGGTATGCGGCTGGTTCTTGCTGATGATATTCGGTTTGCGGCATCCGGTGGGGCAGCTGCTGCAGCAGATCGGCGTCCGGTTTGTGATGACGTGGTACGGCGGCGTGCTGGCGGCGTCCGTGGTGGCGTTTCCGCTGATGTACCGCACATCCCGGGGAGCGTTCGAGAGCTTTGACGAAACTCTGGCGTGGAGCGGAAAGACTTTGGGACTCTCCAACACTTTCATATTCTGGCGTATCCGCATGCCTGCATGCCGGCAGGGCATACTGGCGGGCGCCGTGCTGGCTTTTGCGCGGGCGCTGGGTGAATACGGCGCGACCAGCATGCTGATCGGCTTCACACCGGGCCGAACGGCGACGATTTCCACTACGGTGTACCAGCTTTGGCGAACCGGCGACGACGCCGGCGCCCTTGTTTGGGTGCTGGTCAACCTCGCGATCAGTGCGGCGGTGCTGCTGGCCGTCAATCTGCTGGAACGTAAAAACAGGCAGGGAAGGCGCGCGGTATGAGCCTGGAAGTCTGCATCAAAAAAAGGTTAGGGAAGTTTCTGCTGGATGTTGAGCTTCATACCGAACCTGGGGTGATGGGGCTGCTTGGCGCATCGGGCAGCGGCAAAACGGTGACACTGATGTGCATTGCCGGTATATTGCGGCCGGACGAGGGCCGCATCCTGCTGAACGGGCGCGTGCTGTTTGACAGCGAAAAGCGTATCGACCTGCCGCCGCAGCAGCGGCGCGTGGGCTACCTGTTCCAGAATTACGCGCTGTTTCCCAACATGACGGTGGAGCGCAACATCGCCTGCGGGCTGTGCCGAGAGAAAGACCGGGCGGCGCGGAAAAAAGCGGTGGCGGATATCATATCGCGCATGCGCCTTACCGGGCTGGAAAAGCATCGCCCTCACCAGCTTTCGGGCGGGCAGCAGCAGCGCGTGGCGCTGGCCCGCATACTGGTGGGGCAGCCGGAACTTCTGCGGCTGGACGAGCCGCTGAGCGCTCTGGACAGCCACCTCAAAGACCAGCTGGTCGTCGAGCTGCGCCACCTGCTGAAGTCTTACGGCAGGGATGCGCTGCTGGTGACCCACAGCCGCGACGAGGCGTATCGGCTGTGCAATACGCTCGCGGTGATGGAGGAAGGGCGCCTGTTAGGTATGGGCGACACACGGGAGTTTTTCGCCGACCCGGGTACGCGCACCGGCGCGGCGTTGACGGGCTGCAAAAACATCGTGGATGCGAAAAAGGCAGGGGAAACGTCTGTATACGTGCCGGACTGGGGCGTCACGCTGGATGCGGGGAAGCCGGTTGGCGATCACCTCGTCGCCATAGGGATACGAGCGCATCACTTCGGCGGTGCTATAGGGGAGAATTCATTTCCCATTCGGGTTGTGGAAGAAATAGAGGAGCCGTTTGAGTGGACGGTCAAGTTTATGTATGAGACGCAGCAGGACGGCAGCATGCCCGTCTGGTGGCGGATGCCAAAAGCAGCCCGCCCGGAGCGGCTGCCGGAAAGGCTGGGGGTGTCTCCGGAAAACATTTTGCTGTTGTACGGGTAGTGCGGCGGGCTATGACTGACGGCAGAACGTGACCGCCTGAATGTCTTTCAGGCGGCATATCGTGACCTGCCCGCAGCCTCGCCCGCCAGGGCTGCGGCTGACGATTTTGCAGGCGTCCGCGGACATGGCGACCAGTACGCCCGATATGCACGCGCCGTTTAAGTAGATGACGACCCATTCGTCGATGTGTTCCTTCAGTTCGCATGCGATGCTGTCCAAAGGCTCACCTCCGTATCACAGGCCGTCTTTGGGGGAACGCTGGCGAGGGTTCCCTTTCATAATATTCACGCTGATATAACCGGGTGTCTATTTGCCGCCAGAGCGCCCGCCCAGATACCGCGCGAAGAAGCTCTCCATCGCGGAATAGAACTGGATGCGCGCTTCCCTCGAGTTGAAGCCGTGGCCGGTGTTCGGGAACAGCAGGTAAGTGACGGGCACGCCCGCTTTTTTCAGCGCCGCCACCATCTGGTCGGATTCGCTTTTGGGCACGCGAGGGTCGTTCTCGCCCTGGGCGATCAGCAGCGGGATTTTGATTCTATCCGCGTAGTAGAGCGGCGAACGGGCTTTCATGTCTTCCGCTTCGGTGTCCGGGTCGCCCACGGAGCGGATGAGGTCCTGGTATTCCACCGACCACTGCGGTGGTATGGATTTGATGAACGTTAAGAGGCTGGACGGGCCGAACGCGTCCACCGCGCAGGCGAACACGTCGGATGAGAACGCCGCGGAAACCAGCGCTTCGTAGCCGCCGTACGAGGCGCCGTATATGCCCACACGGTCCGGGTCTGTCCAGCCCTGGTCTATCGCGTAATTCACCGCGTCCAGTATGTCCTGGTGCATCTTCCTGCCCCATTCCTTGTCGCCCGCGCGCCTGAAGCTCTTGCCGTAGCCCGAGGAGCCGCGGAAGTTGACCTGCAGCACCACATAGCCCCGGTTGGCGAGGAACTGCACCTCGCTGTTGAATTCCCAGGTATCGCGCGACCACGGACCTCCGTGCACCAGCACCACCGTGGGCTCATGCTGCCTGTCGGAGCCGACCGGGAACGTCACGTACCCGTGGATGGTGAGCCCGTCGCTCGCGGTATAGGAGAATGGCTCCACCGGCGCGAGGTCCATTTCGCCCACTTCTGCGCGCGCGTTGTAGAGGAACGCCGTCTCATGCGATTCCATCACGTATATGTAGTAATCCGGTTCGCTGATGTCCGACATGTATGCCACCAGCCAGTATTCGTCGCCCTCGCTGGAATCGACAATGGTGAACTCGCCTTCCTGTACGGCGCACAGCGCGTCATAGTCGTCCTGAAAGCTGCTGTCCAGCACGTACCACTGGATTTTTTCCGCGTACACGTTGACCGCGACCACTTTGTCCAGCTCAAGGTCTGTCCACGAGCCGTTTATGTCATAATCCGGGTGCTCGTACACCAGCTCCGACTTGCCCGTGGCGAGGTCGTACGTGTACAGCGCTGCGGTGTCGCCCCGGGACGAGTCGGTATACAGCACGCGGTTGTTGTCCTGCATGAAGCCGAGTATGCCGCTGGTGTCCGCTTCCTCGTAGTCCCAGGAGAGGTCGGGCAAAGCCTGCCATTCGGATTCCACAAACGTCGTGCTGCGGCTGCCTGCGCGCCTCAGCCAGGCGTGGCTGCCTGCGTTCTCGGCGGTGCGCATCACGATGCGCAGCCGGCCGCTGTTGTCGAAAACATAGCTCGTGATATCGCCGGGGTTGGACAGCACCAGTGTGAGCTTGCCCGTCTCGTAGTTGCACAGGTACAAATCGTAGCGCGACGTCTGCCTGTTCAGCAGCTGGATATAGATTTCCTTGTCGTTGGCGGGGTTGTCGGAGACGTAGTAACAGTTGTTGTCCCCCGCCGGCAGTATGGTTTTTGTCTGGCCTGTTTTGGTATTGGCGGTGTAAAGACCGTAGTCCTCGTCGCCCATGTCGTCCACGAAGAACAGCACCGTTTCATCGTCCGGCGCCCAGCAGAAATAGGGGTTGCCGTTGACCTGGGGCCAGGGCACCACCGTTTCAACGCCTGTTCTCCAGTCCATGACCATCACGGAATCGTCGAAGTCCGTCATGTGACGGTACAGCACTCTGGACCCGTCTGCGGATATCTGGGGCGGCGTGTATTCGGGATAATCCATCAGCTCGCCGATCGGGATGAGATCTGCTGTGCGGGGCAGGGTGGGGAGGACGCCAGGCGTCGCGGTGGCTGCAGCGCTGTCGCCCCATTGGCCGGACGGAGAGGCGAGGT
>JAAXZP010000087.1 GCA_012719815.1 Christensenellaceae bacterium | reverse complement strand
TTATATAACATTGGGTACGAAAAGAAAAGCCCGCCTGTATTAAACGCCCATCACAGCCTTGAACCGGGAGAGCGCGGATGCAAATTCCTGCATCGCCGCCTTCACCGGCGCGCCGCCCGCAAAATCCACGCCCGCTTTTTTGAGCAGGTTCAGCGGGTAATCGCTGCCGCCGCTCTTGAGGAACTCGAAATAGGCCTCGCGCACGCCCGGCTTGCCCTGGTAGATGCCCGTGGCGATGGCGACGGCGGCGGAGAAACCGGTGGCGTATTTGTATACGTAGAACGCGTTGTAGAAATGCGGTATGCGCGCCCACTCGATGGCGATGGTATTGCAGGTTTTGATGCCGTCGCCGTAGTACAGTTTGTTGAGCCGCGCGTACTCGGCGGACAGCGCCTCGTGGGTGAGCGGCTTGCCTTCTTCGGCCATCGCGTGGGAGATGCGCTCGAACTCGGCGAACATCGTCTGGCGCAGCACCGTGGTGCGGAACTGGTCCAGGTAATGGTTGAGCACGTATTTCTTCAGGGCGTCGTCCGCGTGGTCCAGCAGGTAGAATGTGAGCAGCAGCTCGTTGACGGTGGACGCCACTTCGGCGACGAATATCGTGTAGCCCGCGAGCGCGTAAGGCTGCGCCTCGTCGGAATAATAGGAGTGCATCGCGTGACCCAGCTCGTGCGCGAGTGTGAACGCGCTGTCCAGGTCGTCGCGGTGGTTGAGCAGCACGTACGGGTGCGTGCCGTAAGCGCCCCACGAATAGGCGCCGCTGGTTTTGCCCTCGGTCTCGTACACGTCGATCCAGCGCTCGTTGCGCGCACGGCGCAGCAGGGCGGCGTATTCCTCGCCCAGCGGTGAGAGCGCCGTGGTCACCAGGTCCATCGCCTGGTCGTAGGTGTATTTTTTCTCCACGTCCGCCACAAGCGGGACATATATGTCGTACATCGCCATGTCATCAAGGCCGAGTATCCTGCGGCGCGTTTCGACATAGTCGTACATTGTGGGCAGGCTGTCGTGGACGGCGACAATCAGCTCGTCGTACAGCGAGACCGGCACGTTGTCCACAAACAGCGCTTTCTCAAGCGCGCTGCCATAGCCGCGCACGCGCGCGTAATAGATGTCCTTCTTGACACTGGTGGCGTACGTGGCGGCGATGGTATTGAGATTGCTTTTATACGCGCTGTAATACGTTTCGAAAGCGTTTTTGCGCACTTCGCGGTCTTTATGCTGCATTAGCTCGGCATATTTGGCGTGCGTCAGCTGAACGGGGCCTTCCGGCGTGTCCACCGTGCCGAACTTTAAGTCCGCGTTGTTGAGCATCGTGAATATATCCCGCGGCCCCGACGCGAAATCCGCCGAAAGCGACAAAAGTCGCTCTTCGCTTTCACTCAAAACGTGCTGCTTTTCACGAATGATGTCGCGGATCATGAAGGCGTAAGGCGTGAGCCGCTTTTCTTGGGCAATATACGCCTCCAGCGTTTCCGACGGTATTTTGAGCAGCGCGGGCGCGACGAAAGACGTTTCGCCCGCCACTGCGACGTTGAGCGACGTAATGCGGTCCACCATGCCCTGGTAGAGCGGGTTGGCGTTGTCCTCGTCGCGGTGCATGCGCGCATACACGAACAGACGCTCGCACAGCAGCGACACCTCGTCGATGCGTTCCAGCGCGTCCGCCAGGGATGCGGCGTTTCTGGCAAAGCCGTCTTTGAGCTGCTTAAGAGAAGGGATCATGCCGGACAGGCGGGCAAAGTCCGCCTCCCAGTCCTCGTCCGACGCGTATATGTCAGCCAGATTCCATTTATATTTGTCGTCGATTTCGCTGCGTTTCATAGCTCCTCCGGATGCTGTGTTCTCTCTATCAGTATGCCCTGCGCCGTTTAAGTCATGTGCGTGCGCACGTCGCGGCCCTTGAATATGATCTTCTGGGAATAGCGCACGTCCATCAGACGCGAATGGATGCGGTCGCCGTACAGCTGCTTGAGCTCCAGAAAGCTCAGGTTGGTGACGATGACGGTGTGCAGCCCG
>JAAXZP010000086.1 GCA_012719815.1 Christensenellaceae bacterium | reverse complement strand
GTGTGTACCGCGGACCACGGCTGCTACCCCACCACGAGCAGCACCGACCCTTCGCGCGAGTACATACCGATACTGTGCTGGGGCAACAGGGTGGTTCCCCGCGTTAACATCGGCACGCGCCAGACGTTCGCGGACATCGCGGCCACGGCGGCGGAATATTTCGGGCTGGATCACAAGCGCTTCGGCACCTCGTTCTATCAGGAGATTACGGGAGGCAAAACGACATGACGCTGGACAGAATCAACAGCGCTTACGAATACCTGCACCGCACGACGGAGCAGCGTCCAACGCTGTGCGTGGTGCTGGGCAGCGGGCTTGGCGACTACGCGGACACGCTGGAGGGCGCGCAGGTCATCGATTACAGGGATATCCCCGGTTTTCCGCAGTCTACGACGCCGGGGCACGCGGGGCGGCTGGTGCTGGGCAAAAAGCACGGCGTCTCGCTGGCGTGCATGCAGGGGCGGTTCCACTGCTACGAGGGCTACACGCCCGCCGAAACGGTAATCCCACTGCGCGCGCTTATCAGGCTGGGCATAAAGCGCCTGCTGATCACCAACGCGGCGGGCGGCATCAACGAGTCGTTCCAGCCGGGCGATATCATGATCATCACCGACCATATCAACTTCGCGTCGTTGAACCCGCTGGCAGGCCCCAACCTGGACGAGTTCGGCCCGCGCTTCCCGGATATGTCGTTCGCCTACGATAAAGAGCTGGTAGCCGCGCTGAAAGAAGCGGCGCGCGAACACGGCATCGATGTCAAGATGGGCGTGTACGCCATGATGAAGGGGCCGTCTTTCGAGACGCCTGCCGAGATACGCGCGCTGCGCGTGCTGGGCGCGGACGCTGTGGGCATGTCGTCGGTGCCGGAGATCATCGCGGCGGCGCATGCGGGCGTCAAATCCGCAGCGTTGTCGTGCATCACCAACATGGCGGCCGGCATACTGAACCAGCCGCTGACGCACGAGGAAGTGATGGAAACCGGCCGCGTCGCGGCGGGACGCATCCGCACGCTGATCGACGGGTTTATAGAGCGCATAGCGGAATAACGCCAGAGCAATATAAAAGCGGGAGGGCAGGCCTTCCGCTTTTTTTGGTGCGATAAAAACATGCGGGTGTTATTCAAAAATTTTCGGACGCCCGAATTTGTTCCAGTTGGCGCCCACGTAAACCTTGCCGGGGTGCACAATGTTGTAATAGACGCGCTTGTCGATGGTGCGCTTTAGTACCACGCCGCAAAAGCCGTTGACCGCCTCGTAGATGTAGCCATTACGGCCCACGATGCCCATGTGGGTGATTTTGCCGTCCTTGTTTTCCACGAACACCAGATCGCCGGGGCGGAGTTCATCCTTGGTGATGGGCGTGCAGAAGTCGTCATACGTGTCCTGCGCGGTGCGGTCCACCGGCTTGCCGTAAAGGTTCAGCACGTCGGACGCGGCGTACCACCAAAGGCCGCTGCAGTCCCACGCGTAGTCCTCGGGATAGTCGTAGCCGTTTTTCGCCGCGTTGTCCGCAATGGCCCGAAGATACTCCAGCCGGCCGTCCGAGAAATAATCCGGGTATTTTTTGTACATCGTATCGATGAACAGGTGCGTCACCTGGTTACCCTGGCCGGCGAAAACATATTGGCCGCCCACACAGCCGTCCAGCACGTCGAGCAGCCGCGCCACGTCGCCTGTGGGCTCCGGCTCGTCGGCGTACTTTCTTTCGTAATACTCTTTCTCCTGCTCCGTTTCTTCCGGCGAAGGCGCGCAGCCTGCAACCAGCAGCAGCGAAGCAAACAGGACTGCCGAAAGAGCGGCGGCAATCAGCCTTTTTTGTGCTCTCATGTTGTCATTATATACCTTTACCAGCCGGAATATCAATCCGGCGCCTAAACCGGACACAGCCGGCTTTTTGCCTGCATTGCAGCGCTTCGGTTTCTGCTTCAATTTTATCGGGCTGCATGATGTCTGCACAGTATCAGAGCGATGGAATATCCGCCTTTTCTTCAGGAGAAACTAACAAAAAAAGCGAGGCAAGGGGAAAAGCGATGAAAAAGATATTGATCATCATGCTTACTGTCATGCTGCTGTTCGCACCATGGCTGACGGCACACGCCGAAGGCCCCCAGATCAGGGCAAAAGCCTGGATACTCGTGGACGCGGCCTCAGGCAATGTGCTGCTTGAGCACAACGCGGACGAGCCGATGGAGTGCGCCGGCGTGGTCAAGACGATGTCCATGCTGCTGATACTCGACGCGGTCAAGACCGGGCGCATTTCGCTGACCGAGCCGGTGACGATCAGCAAACATGCGGCGTCCATGGGCGGCACGCAGGTGTTTCTGGACGCCAACTCGACGCACACCGTGGAAAACCTGATCAAGGCGATGGTGGTGTGCAGCGCCAACGACGCCACAGTGGCGCTGGCGGAGAAAGTGGCGGGCAGCGAAGACGCGTTTGTGGATATGATGAACAAAAAGGCAGAGGTGTTGGGCCTGACAGGCCGGTTTACCAACGCCACGGGTTTAGGCTCCGACAAGACGATGACCGCGCGGGACGTGGCCACGGTGTGCCAGGAGCTGGCCCGCTACGACCTGATCTATACGTGGAGCAAAATCTACCTGGAGCACTACACCCACCCGGACGGTCGCGAGACCGAGATGGTGAACCAGAACCGGCTGGTCCGCTTCTACGAGGGCTGCGACGGGTTTGCGACAGGTTCCACGCCCACGGCGGGCTATTGCCTGGCGGCGTCCGTTAAGCGCAGCGGCGGGCGGTTCGTATTCGTGTCGCTGGGATCCGCGAACTCCAGCACGCGCTTTGACGACGCCAAGGCCGCGTTCGATTACGCGTTCGCCGGCTTTACCG
>JAAXZP010000418.1 GCA_012719815.1 Christensenellaceae bacterium | reverse complement strand
GACAGACCGGCTTTTTTCTTGAAAAGAAACAAAAAAAGCCCTTTTCTTGGGCATAAAAATGGAGGTGCGGGCCGGATTTGAACCGGCGAATAGTGGTTTTGCAGACCACGGCGTTAGCCTCTTCGCCACCGCACCTCAGTGCTTACATTATAACATGCCTTATGATTGACGGCAAGGCCTAGTTTATAAGCTGTCTGTGTCAAGATCTAGTAGGCCCCTTGACAGATCTAGTAGGCCCCTTCTCCCTTCTTTTACAGCCTTTCTCAAAACTAGATTCAGAGATCCTTGTGGTAGTAGGCTTTTCTCGTTTTTAATTGCAAAAGAAAGTCGGATTTCAAGTTAAACTGGTTTTCTCAGCATTTTTAACAGAAATATAAATGCATCTCCTTAGATACCGTTCTAACGCTGTGTCCGATTATTAACCAAGCTAGGGGTAGGTACTAAGTAAGTAGCATACAGATATGAAGCACAAAAAGCAATTATCGTTGGGACAAGCCATATGAAACCACTACTGGCCAGAGGTACTATGTTAAGTACTGTTCTTAGACTTGTCCAATTCGTCAGGTTGGTTATGGTGTCCATAAGGCTTATCAATGTTGTAACACCAACAGTAACTCGAAAGATGCGACGATCTGCAGCTAAGTCCCCCATAAGAGTTAGAGCAATAAGAATAATGACTATAGGATAAAGAACAGTAAGCATAGGGATTGCTATTCTAACGATAGTATCTACCCCACTCACAGAAATTATGGCACTGATAATAGCCATGATAATAGCTGTAGTATTATAAGATATTCGTCTGTTAAACACATAGCGAGAAAAGTAATCAGCTGCTGTTGACAACAATCCTATAGCTGTGGTTAAACAAGCTAAGGACACAGCAACTGCCAAAACAATTGTACCAAATGTTCCTAAATCTAATCGTACTACCTCAGTAAGCAAAGTGGTACGAGAAATATCAAGAGGGAATAAAGTTGCGGATTGACTACCTAAATATAATAAACCACCGTAGACGAAAGCTAAGCCTACCGATGCTATAATACTAGATCTAATAATAACTGATGTTAATTCGCTGTTTTTATACCCCTTCTCTTTGGCAGTTGACAAGATGATACCGGAAAAAATCACTGCTGCCATAGCATCCATAGTCTGATATCCTTCTAATAGGGAATAAGAGAAGGCATTACTAAAACCTGTATCACTTATGGGACCAATAGGACTTAGTAGTGCTTTGAAAATAATTGCTGTCAGCATAATTAGTAATATAGGAGTCAAAACTTTGCCTACGTTATCTACAATGGCGCTTGGCTTAAGCACAAAACTTATAACAATAATAAAGTATACAATCGATGAGAGCATGGGCGGCATTGTTAAAAAAAGAGGTTTCACAGCTAATTCATATGTAGTAGCTGCTGTTCGGGGGATGGCCAACATAGGTCCTATAGCCAAAACCAAACTTGAAACCGCCACAAGTGAAAACACTTTACCTACCCGGCTTGTTATTTCCACAAAAGTGCCATTGATTTTTGCACAAGCAACTACACCGAACAATGGTAGTCCAACACCGGTAATGAGAAAACCAAAACCAGCTAACCACCACTTAGTGCCAGTTAAGAAACCCAGATAAGGAGGAAATATTAAATTTCCAGCACCAAAAAACATGGCGAACAATGCAAACCCTATTACCAGGCAATCTTTAGTTGCCTTATTACGGAATATTTTATTATTCAGCACATTACCACCTCTTCTGCCTCAGGAGGCAATTTTATTTAAGTAGTCAAGCATTAATATTGCAATATTTGTGCCAAGTAAGCAGTAATCATATATATAGAATTATAAGGCTAACCTTGAAAATATCTGCGGCATCAGCAATATATTGCAGGCAGTATACTGCAGGACTAATTAGATCCGGGACAAACTGTTGCTTTCGAATTTTATGTTATATAATAAAAATAATAAGATAGAAGACCTTTTTATAGTTAATCACTATGTGAGGTGTAATCGATGAAACTAACAGAAACCCAATATCGTTTTCGGCAAGCCATGACTAATGCTAACAGACCATGTCCGCATGATCAATATAATGTATCAATAGAAAAAAGCGTACTGGAAACTGTCCATTCAGCTCAGAAGATTACTATTTTTGCTTTTGGGATTTTTTTTATGTTTTTTATATTAAACTATTACGGTACATATAATAATCATCAAAACACTTTAGTAGGACCACTATATTCCTCAACCTATATTAAAGATCATATATTGTCTTCTGATGATATTTTTATCATTCATGCACTAATAGAAATAGTACATGATGTGGAAAAGTTAGAATGTCAAGTAGATAACTACCAACATTTTTCTTCCAGTCAATATGATCCTAAGCTATGTCAAAGTATTCTAGAGAATGGTATAATTACCATCGACCGAGTTCAAAGCGAACTTAAACTTCTTCAAAAACAATCATCCCGGTTTTTGAAAACACTTTTCCTTTTGGCTGATGATTATGTTACCCTTGTGAAAGGTGCACTTCTCAATAACCAATCTAAGGTTATGAGTAAGGACTCCAAAATGTTCTCTCAGCGTAGTATGGCTTTTCTTGTTTCTGCTAAAAAAAAGCATGATCAGTATATAGTAGAATTAGCAAAACTTATGAAAGACTGATATATGATTACTGTAAAACTACGGAAAACTACGGATGCGTTTGGTATTTATGCTAAAAAATTTGCTAAAGAAAAGTAGTTGGACTTGAAACTTTCATGAGAAGATGGTAAAATCATATCGCAGTGCCGGAGTGGCGGAACAGGCAGACGCAAGGGACTTAAAATCCCTCGGGTGGATAACACCCGTACCGGTTCG
>JAAXZP010000085.1 GCA_012719815.1 Christensenellaceae bacterium | reverse complement strand
GGTACAATCAATTCGATAAACCGCGCATACAGCCGGGTAAACGGCAGAAACACCACTGCGGATAAAACGTTGAACAGCGTGTGTGTGTTGGCGACAAGGCGGCCTTCGTCCTGCCCCAGCGCCCGCGTGAACCATTCCACCAGCGCGCAGAACTGCGGCAGCAGCGTCAGCGCAATCGCCGCGCCGATGATGTTGTACAGCGTGTGCGCCCAGGCTGCGCGCCGCCCGGGAAGTCCCAGCCGGATGCTGGCGATCTGGGCCGTCATGCAGGTGCCGATGTTGTCGCCCAGCGTCAGCGCCACAGCGGATGGGAACGGCATCAGGCCGCTGCCGAACAGCAGTATCGTCATGCCCACAGTGGCGCTGCTGCTCTGCACCAGCATGGTGACGACGATGCCGAACAGCAGGCACAGCGGCACGCTGGCCGCATGCTCCGTCAGCCATGCCGATACCGCCGGGTTGTCCTGTATCAGCCGGATGCTCTGCCCCAGAATGTGAAGGCCGGAGAACATCAGCCCTACGCTCGCAACGGCGCGCCCCGCAGTCTCCAGCTTCGGAACCAGCCCCAGCGCAAATACGCTGCCCGCGATGAGGATGTAATACGCGTATTCCATCAGGCTGAAGCTCATCAGTTGCGCCGTGATGGTGGTGCCGATGTTCGCGCCGAATATCACCGCCACTGCCGATTCCAGCGGCATCAGCCCCGAATCCACGAAACCGATGGTGAGCAGGGTGACGGCGGTGCTGCTCTGCACCATCGCGGTGGTAAACGTGCCGACGAGAAAAGCCGTCCACCTGTTTCTGGTGAACGCGCGCATCACCTTGTTAAGCAGCGTCGAGCCCGCGCGCTCAAGCGTTCTGCCCAGCGCGTTGACGCCAAACACGATGAGAAAAGAACCGGCGATGAAATTCAGCAGTACGGTGAAAATGGCCAGCATGAAATACCCCCGGCAGCATCTCCTTCCTACATACTTACAGGAAACGGCCGGGGATTATGTTTGACTTCTATTACAGGCAGGACACTTCAAATCGGCAGCAGCGGGAAAGCTCTGCCACAGCCGTCATGCGCTGAAAAAACATTATATCCTTTTGAAAAATCAGCCTCCCCGGCAGCGGCCCGGCTGCGATAATGTCCGCTCCACACGGTACATTTCGCAAGCCGGGCTGCCAGCCGGGTATCTCAAACATTATATCCTTTCTATTATGACGTGTGCGGGTTGATGTGCACCACCACGTCGATCATCTCCGGAAAAGCGGCCATCACGTTGTCCCGCAGGGCGTCCGCGATGTCGTGCCCGTCGCACACGCGGATATCGCCGTCCACCTCCACCGCCACGTCGGCCAATAGGCCACGCCCCATCCGGCGGCACTTTATCCAGCTTATGTGCTCCACGCCGGGCGTTTTCAGCACCGCTTCGCGCAGGCCTTCCATGGTCGCCTCGTCCGGTGCGGCGTCCAGCAGCATCGCGCTGGATACCTTGAGAATACCCACCGCCGTTTTGACGATAAAGCCGCTGATCACCAGCGCGATGACGGGCTCGGCATACCGCACCAGCG
Source organism: Christensenellaceae bacterium (assembly GCA_012719815.1). GTDB lineage: Bacteria > Bacillota > Clostridia > Christensenellales > SZUA-584 > SZUA-584. Next base: position 4,487 of record JAAXZP010000085.1, on the reverse strand, counting down.
GCTCGACTCCGAAATGTTCGCCTATCATGGCAGCGCCGATGGCCACCGCCGCGCCCGATGTCGCGAATATGTCGTTGCGGTGGTCCATGGCGTTGGTCATCACCGCGATGGAATTGAGGCGTTTTCCCGCCCGGTACGTCACGATGAACATCACCGCTTTGACGGCCACCGACACCAGCGCCGCGCCTAACGCCCACGGGCTGGGCGGCGCAGTCTCTCCGTTTATCGCCGCGCCCACCGCGTCGCGTATCACGAATACCGTGCCCGCCAAAACCATCAGCCCCACGATGAACGACACCAGCGCCTCCATCTTGCCGTGGCCGTAATGGTGCCCTTCGTCCTGCGGTTTCAGCGAATAGCGCAGCCCCAGCATCACCACCACCGCCGCCAGGGAATCGCCTGCGGAGTTAACGGCATCCGCTTTCAGCGCCTCGCTGCCCATGACAAGGCCCACCGCGCCCTTGAGCAGCAGCAGCAATATGTTGCCTATAAGGCAGTATGTGATGATGCACACGCCTTCATCGCGCACAGGCTTTTTGGTTTCGGCGTCCATTGTTTGAAACATATAACCATTATATCAGGTTTTTCCGGCAATCAGAAGTCGGTAATCAAAATACTCTCAGCCGTCGATTATTGACAAGGCCCGAAAAAATGATACACTATACATTAGCACTCGAGGCACGAGAGTGCTGATAAGATAATCAAGGGGGCATATGCATGGCAAAAAAGCAGTTTAAAGCTGAATCAAAGCAGCTCTTGAACCTGATGATCAACTCCATCTACACGCACAAGGAGATATTCCTGCGGGAGCTGATATCCAACGCCAGCGACGCCATCGATAAAATTTATTACAAGGCGCTGACGGACGATTCCATCAGCTTCAACAGCGCCGACTATTATATTCAGATCTTCCCGGACAAGAAAAACCGCACGCTGCGCGTTGTGGATACCGGCATCGGCATGACGAAGGAGGAGCTGGAAGACAACCTCGGCACCATCGCCAAAAGCGGCTCGCTCGCTTTCAAGAAACAGGTTGAGATACAGGAGGATTACGACATCATCGGCCAGTTCGGCGTGGGCTTCTACTCCGCGTTCATGGTCGCCGACAAGGTAACGGTGATCTCCCGCGCGCTGGGCAGCACCGAGGCGTTCAAATGGGAATCCGAGGGCGTTTCGGGCTATACCATCGAACCGTGCGAGAAAGACACTGTGGGCACCGAGGTCATACTGCGACTGAAAGAGGACACCGAAGACGAGAAATACAGCGAATTCCTCGACGAATACCGGCTGCGCAGCCTGGTGAAGAAGTATTCCGATTTCATCCGCTACCCCATCAAGATGGAAGTGACGCGCTCCCGGCCGGTGGAAGGCAAGGAGGGTGAATTCGAGACTGTCACCGAAGTGGAGACGCTCAACAGCATGGTACCCATCTGGCGCAAGAACAAGTCGGAGCTTAAGGACGAGGATTACCAGCGGTTCTACGCCGAGAAACACTTCGGTTTCGACAAGCCGCTGCGCCATATCCATATCAAGGCGGAAGGCACGGTGCGCTACAACGCGATACTGTACATCCCGGAGAAGCCGCCGTTCGACTTTTACACCAAGGATTTCGAGAAAGGGCTGGAGCTGTATTCCAACGGCGTGCTCATCATGAACAAATGCCCCGATTTGCTGCCCGATTACTTCAGCTTTGTGCGCGGCGTCGTGGAGTCGGACGATTTGTCCCTCAACATCTCGCGCGAGATGCTGCAGCACGACCGGCAATTGAAGATCATCGCGAAGAACATCAAGAATAAGATCTAGGCCGAGCGGGAGAACATGCTGAAGAACGACCGCGAGAAATACGAGCGTTTCTATCAGTCGTTCGGGCGGCATCTCAAGTTCGGCATCTACAACGATTTCGGCATGCACAAGGAAGACCTCGTGGACCTTTTGATGTTCTACTCGTCGTCCGAGAAGAAGATGGTCACGCTGGACGAATACGTTTCCCGCATGAAGGAAGGCCAGAAGTCCATCTACTACGCCGCGGGCGAATCCGTCGAGTACATCGGCAAAATGCCACAGACGGAGCTGGTGCTGGACAAGGGCTACGAAATCCTCTACTTCACCGAAGACGTGGACGAGTTCGCCATCCAGATGCTGATGGACTACAAGGGGACGAGCTTCAAGTCGGTGTCCGCGAGCGATTTCGAGCTGGACGAACCAGAACAAAAGGCAGACGAAGCGGACAAGGATGCCCACAAGGCGTTGTTTGACAGCATGAAAGATGTGCTGGGCGACAAGGTCAAGGACATCCGCCTCTCCAAACGCCTGAAATCCCATCCGGTGTGCCTCACCAGCGAGGGCGGCATATCCATCGAAATGGAAAAGGTATTAAAGAACATGCCCAGCGGCCATGGCATCACGGCGCAGAAGATACTGGAGCTGAACGGAAATCACGAGGTATTCGCGGCGCTTAAAGCGGCGCATGAAAACGATCCCGAAAAGTTTAAGCTCTACACGCAGCTTTTGTATAATCAGGCGCTGCTGATGGAAGGGCTGCCGGTGGAAGACCCGCTGGCTTTCAGCAACGATATCTGCAAGCTGATGAAGTAACTCCGGGAAATCCGATGCTTAAGTAACAGGTTTTTTCAGTCAAAGAAGCCCCGACCGGCGAAAAAACCATTCGGGGCTGATTTTTTGATTAGATTTTCTTATCGCTTCACAAAAACTTCTTCATCTTCTCAAAGTTTGATTGTTCCGTATCCAGCAGCTTATTAGCGAGATCTTTTGCCTTCTCATCAGCATCGCTATACTCATTTATAGCCTTAATAATCTTAATAATTCCCATAGCACTGCCCTGCATCATCATTTCAGCAATATGCGAGCTTGAACTATCAATGATGGCATTTACCGTTGTCGAAATATCCGAAGATATTTTAGCCATAGGATTAATATCCTTTTCTTTTTCTCCATACTCATGAAGCATGGTTTTGGCTTTATCATTAATAATTCTATATTCTGTTAACTGAGCCTTCAATTCACCCAATATACTTTGATCCCCTTTGATTGAATGGATTATATTATCAATTGCATTAATACCCATTTGGGAACCTTTATATATGCATTCCAAAAGTTTATACGTGCCACTCATATTATTCACCTCGCCATTATTTTTAGCATTCCAAATCTTTTATTCCAAGCCTTGCATCAAAGACTTCTGGCTGCCCAGGTGAAAAGCCCGCGTTTCTCGTTTGTTTTACCCAAAACAAAAAGGCCCGGGAATTCCCGAGCCTTCATGATAATACTCAGCCTTAAACGCGCTCCATGTATTCGCCGGTTCTGGTGTCCACGCGAATCTTGTCGCCCTGGTTCACGAACAGCGGCACCATGATCTTCGCGCCCGTCTCCAGGATCGCCGGCTTGCTGCCCGCAGTCGCGGTGTCGCCCTTAAAGCCCGGCTCCGTTTCGGCGACGACCAGTTCCACAAAGTTCGGCGGCTCTACCGAGAAAGCCTGGCCTTTGAAGAACTTGATCGTAACCGGCATGTTCTCCTTGATGTAGTTGAGCGCATCCTCCACCTGAGAATGGTTGAGCGGAATCTGCTCGTATGTCTCCTGATCCATGAAATAATAGAGCTCCCCGTCGCTGTAGAGGTATTCCATCGACTTGGTCTCCACATGCGCCTTGGGGAATTTGTCGGTCGGGCTGAACGTCCGCTCCAGCACGTTTCCCTGCATGATGTTCTTCAGCTTGGTGCGCACAAACGCGGCGCCTTTCCCGGGCTTGACATGCTGAAAATCCACGACTACCCAAACCTGGCCGTCAATCTCAATCGTCAGGCCTTTTTTAAAATCTCCGGCTGATACCATATTTTGTCCTCCAACAAATTATATGATGACGACATCCCGCGTTGCGGAAGTTAAGTTGACGCAGCCGCCGTCCTTGATGACCAACAAATCTTCGATGCGCACTCCGAACCGCCCCGGCAAATAAATGCCCGGCTCGATGGTAACCACCATGTTTTCCTCCAGCACTGCCTCCGACCGGGGGTTCAGCGCGGGCGTTTCATGGATGGCCCGCCCCAGGCTGTGGCCGGTGCCATGGCCGAAATAATCGCCGTAGCCGTGCGATGCGATGTAATCCCGCGCCACCGCGTCCACTTCCTTTGCGGAAACGCCGGCGCGCAGCGCGGATATCGCCATTTCGCCAGCACAGTTCACTATATCATATACTTTTTGCTGCTCTTTGTCCATATGGGAAATGGCCACAGTGCGCGTAAAGTCCGAGCAGTAGCCGCCAAACCGGCAGCCGTAGTCCAGCGTCAAAAGGTCGCCCGGCCTTAGCTTCCTGTCGGTGGGCGTGGCGTGCGGCAGGCTGGAATGCTCGCCCGACGCCACAATAGGCGGAAATGCTACTTCCGCGCCGTGCTTATGCATATAAACCACCCGCTCCGCCTTGATGTCGTATTCCGTTATTCCAGGCTTTATCCAGGCGCAGAGGGGTGC
>JAAXZP010000084.1 GCA_012719815.1 Christensenellaceae bacterium | reverse complement strand
GTATCACTGCGAATACTATAAGAAAAATCCGGAGCATTACAGCCGGTATAAGCGGGGTTCAGGCCGGGAGGCGTTTATTGACAGGTTGTGGGGCAAAAATGCGCTGAAACAGCGGCTCACGCCGATGCAGTACGAGGTGACGCAGCACGGTGCCACCGAGCCGCCGTTCCGCAATGAGTACTGGAACAACCGCTCGCCCGGCCTGTATGTGGACGTCATCACCGGCGAGCCGCTGTTTACGTCGCTGGACAAGTTCGATTCAGGCTGCGGCTGGCCCAGCTTTATAAAGCCGGTGGACGGGCGGCGTCTGGCGGAGTACCCGGACTTAAGCCACGGCATGGTCCGCACCGAGGTGCGGACCAAAGTGTCGGGCGCGCACCTGGGCCATGTGTTCGACGACGGCCCGAACGGTATGCCGCGCTATTGCATCAACTCGGCGGCGCTGCGATTTGTTCCGCTGGAGAAGCTGGAGGAGGAAAGCTACTGGTTTTATAAAGCGTTGTTCAATAAAGAATAGGCTTTCCAGCTGCGCGGGCTGCATGATATATTGAAACAAGGGGGGGTGGGGTCGTGAAAATTGTCACCTGGAATGTGAACGGGCTGCGCGCCTGTTACGGCAAGGGGTTTGAGGATTTCTTCCGCGCGGCGGATGCGGACATATTCTGCATCCAGGAGACCAAGCTGCAGCGCGGCGACTTTGAGTTTGAGCCTGAGGGCTGGAACGCTTACTGGAACGACGCGGTGAAAAAGGGCTATTCCGGCACCGCGGTGTTCTCCAAAATGCAGCCTGAGGCTGTGACGTTCGGCATCGGCGTCAAGGAGCACGACGGCGAGGGGCGCGTCATCACGCTGGACTACGGCAATTTTTATCTGGTGAACGTGTACGTGCCCAACGCGCAGGAAGAGCTTAAGCGTCTGCCGTACCGCATGGAATGGGACGAGGCGTTCCGGAACTATCTGAAAGGGCTGGATGTCAATAAGCCGGTGGTGGCGTGCGGGGATTTCAACGTGGCGCACCAGGAAATAGACCTCAAAAACCCGGCGGCCAACCGGCGCAGCGCGGGGTTTACGGACGAAGAGCGCGAAGGCTTCACCAAGCTGCTGGACGCGGGCTTTGTGGACGTGTTTCGCCGCCTGAACCCGGACGCCCGGGACGTTTACACCTACTGGTCGTACCGCTTCGGCGCGCGTCAGCGCAACGCGGGCTGGCGTATCGACTATTTCTGCGTTTCGGAACGGCTGATAAGCGAGGTGAAGGGCGTGGAGATCCACACCTCGGTGATGGGGTCGGACCATTGCCCGCTTACACTTTGGCTGTTTTAATATGAAAAAGGGGGTATATCAATGAAGTTTGTCTGTACGCTCTGCGGCTATGTGTATTCGGTGGAGAATCCCGAATCGGATTATGAGGACGTGATGGACCTGCTGCCCGAGGACTTTACCTGCCCGGGCTGCGGCGCGCCCAAAAGCGCTTTTGAGCCGGCGGAGCAATAACAAGCTGTGCATAATTGGCTGCCTGCGCCGGATAATAACAGCATGACGACAAGCACCGCTGTGGGCAACAATACCGCAGTATTCCACGAATTTGAAACCCATCTTTTGGGGGATGAAAAACCGTCCGTATATTTCGACGGCCTGTTAAGCGCGGGCGCGTTTCCTGCTTGGCCGCCTTTCGACATGCTGAGCGACCTTGCGGGCGTGCAGCAGTCGCCCCAGCACCATCCAGAAGGCGATGTATGGCGGCACACCATGCTGGTGACGGACAACGC
>JAAXZP010000083.1 GCA_012719815.1 Christensenellaceae bacterium | reverse complement strand
GTTCGAGTTTGAATACTTTGCCGCGCTGAACCAAACGCTCGCCGCGCTGGGCATGAAGCAGGCCTTTTCGCCCGACGACGCCGATTTTTCAGGCATCTCCGATGCCGAGCGGCTGTTTATCTCCAGGGTGCTGCACAAATGCTACGTGCGCATCGACGAGCTGGGCGCCGAAGCCGCTGCCGTGACATCTGTGGAGTTGACGGGCACCGCGATGCCGATGGAAGAAGAAAAGCGGGAATTCATCGCCAACCGCCCGTTCGTATTTGCCATCTATTCGCTGGAAGACGGGGCCATCGCCTTCATCGGCGCGGTGAACAACCCGTCATAACACGCGATATCGGAGGATTATACAAATGAAAAGAGTATTGCTTCTCATATTGTCCGCCGTACTGCTGCTGAGCGCCTGCTCCGCCGCTTCGGCTGCAAGCTACGACGCCATACTGCCCGAACAGGCCATAGGGCCGCTGGACAGCGGTTTTGTTTCCGGCATGGGCAGCTTCGGCATTTCCGCGGCGTCCATGCTGTACAAACCGGATGAGAACCTCGCCATCTCCCCTGTCAGCATTGCTCTTGCGCTGTGCATGGCGCGTGCCGGCGCACAGGGCGAAACCAAAGACGAGATGACCGCTGCGCTGGGCCTTTCCGGCCTTACGGACGAGCAGATCACCGCCGCGTGCAAAGCGCTGATGTGGCGTGCCAACACCGGCGGCATGGAAGCCGCCAACGCGCTCTGGCTGCTACGTGACTACGAATACAGGGAAGAATACATCAAAACATGCACCGAGGATTACATGGCGGACCTAAAACCCCTTATCATTCCCGGCGCGAAGAAAGCCGTCAACGAATGGGCCAAAGAAAAAACGCACGGCCGAATCGACAGTATACTTCCCGAAGAGCCTTCTGACGACACGCGCATGATCATTACCAACGCGCTGTATTATCTGGGCGAGTGGGAGCGGCCTTTCGACCCGAACAGCACTTTCGACCGGGAGTTTGCGACGCCATCCGGCGCTGTTACCGTTCCCTTTATGCACAGCAGCTGGTACGTGCCGTATTACGAAAACGCCCAGTTCTCGATGATCACGCTTGAATTCAAGGCCAAGGAGAACGAAGGCAAGTACGCGATGGCGTTCCTGCTGCCCGCCGAATCCTCATCCGTGGGCGAGCTGCTTCAGTCGCTGGACGGCGCCGCGTTTAAATCCGCTCTGGACAGCGCCACGGACGACAAAGAGGTAAAAATCAGCCTGCCCAAGTTCGAGTTCGAATACTTCGCCCCTCTGAACGAAACGCTCTCCGCCCTGGGCATGAAGCAGGCCTTCTCGCCGGACAGCGCCAACTTTTCCGGCATCACGGACACGGAGCCGTTGTTTATATCCAACGTGCTGCACAAATGCTATGTGCGTGTGGACGAGCGGGGCGCTGAGGCCGCCGCCGTCACCGCGGTGGAGGCCCCTGCCAGCGAACCTCCGATGGAAGAAGAGAAGAGGGAATTTATCGCCAACCGTCCGTTTGTTTTCGCCATCTACTCGCTGGAAGACGGAGCCCTCGCCTTCATCGGCGCGGTGAACAACCCGTCAAAATAAAAAACGCCCTCGCGCCGGACGCCATCCGGTACGGGGGCAATTTTTTTATCGAAGCATCATATCCGGTGCATCGCGTCGAATATCTCCTCGCGCATGATGCGGATGTCCATACACATATTCCGGCCTGTCTCGGTCAGCTTTTCGGAGAGGTCCTTGAACGACACCTTGCTGCCCGAAAGGTCCACCAGCATGATCATCGCAAAGTATTCCTGCAGCACCGTCTGGCTGATGTCCAGAATATTGACGCCGCACTCCGCCAGCGTGGCCGATACGCCCGCGATGATGCCCGTCTTGTCCCGCCCTGTCACCGTCACAATCGCTTTCACTTTCATTTCCTCCGCATCTCATTTAAACAGCCTGTTCTTCACATACTCCGTCGGCTGGTACGTCTCGATATAATTTAGAGTTTCCTTCACCGTGCCGAACACGCCGAACACCGACAGCGCCTCGGGCGCAGAAAACCGCTGCTCCACCGCCCTGTCAAACTGCGCGATCAGCCCGTCGTAATACCCATTTACGTTCAGTATCGCCACCGGCTTTTTATGATATCCCAGCTGCCGCAGCGCGATGATCTCCAGCAGCTCCTCAAACGTGCCGAATCCGCCCGGCAGCGCGATAAACGCGTCCGCCTTGTCCTCCATCAGCGCCTTGCGCTCGCGCAGCGTGCGCGTCACATAAAACTCGGTGCAGTTATTATACACCACGCCGTCCACGTCCATCTTCTCGGGCACCACGCCGATCGTCACGCCGCCGGCTTCCGCCGCGCCGCGCGCCGCCGCGCCCATCAGCCCGTCCGCGCCCGCGCCAAATACCAGCCCCCAGCCACGCTGCGCCAGGGCGCGCCCCAGTTCCGCCGCCGCTTCCACATACACGTCGTCCACCAGAGAGCTGCTGGACGCGTACACGCACACGTTTTTGATCATTTCTTGATATACCCGCCGTTAATCGTCCGAATATCGTTCACCGTAATCACCGCGTTGTCAAGCCGGCCCTTTATCATCGACATCGCCACCGGGATGCTCTTGCGCTTTAAGTGCAGCAGCAGTATCTCGCGCTTGCCCGCCTTGCCCTCGCCTTCCAGCAGCGTCACCGCAAAGCCCTTGTCGCGCAGCGCCTGAACCAGCCCGTCGGATTCCTCGTCCTTATTGACGATCACCTGTATCGAGCACAGCCCGAACGCCAGCTTCGCTTCAATCCATGAGCCCACATAGTTGCCCAGCGCGAACGCCACCGCGAATATCAGGCAGCGCAGCAGGTCCTCCTGGAAACCCGCCAGCACCGTCCCCGTCACAATCAGCCACAACGATACCTCGAAAAATCCGGTGATGGAGCCCTTCACGCGCTCACCGCGGTTAATCAGCACGATGCGCACGGTGGAAACAGCCACCTCAAGTATCTTCCCGAAAAACACAAACAGGTACAGCCACATGCTGGGCGCTTTCAGAAATTCCGGCAGATGCATGATACACTCCTTTGTGTATTAAGCTGTCATTATACCATCACCGCGCCGGTCTTTCAAGACCGTGTCTGTTTTCCCGGCGATATCGCGCGCGCACCGGTCCTGTCCCGTTTTTGGTACAGGCCCTGCACTATTCTGCAGGAAGATGGCGGGGTTTCCCCGCCCCGCAGAAAGGTAACCCCCTACCCAATTTCGGGAAGCGCCGCGCGTGCTTCCCCGTTTTTTATCCGGCGTTACCCGACGATGGCCACCGTGCCCGCCGTGCCGTCCACGCAGACGATATCCCCGGTGCGGATGACTTCGGTGGCGTCCGCCACGCCGGACACCACCGGCAGCGCGTACTCCCGCGCCACCACCGCCCCGTGCGACAGCGCGGACCCCATCTCGGTCACCAGCGCGCCCAGCACGCAGTAATACGGCGACCAGCCGATATCGGTGAACGCCGCCACCATGATCTCGCCGGGCTGCAGCTCGTTGGCTTCCGCCACGCTGCGCACCACGCGCGCGCGGCCCGTCGCCACGCCGCGGCTTAATGCAATGCCCGTCAATACCTTTGCGCCCCCGGCGGTTTGCAGCATGGCAGGCCTCGGCCTGGGCCGGCCCACGCACACCTCGTCAAACCGGAACGTCTTCTGCTGCTCCAGCAGCCGCCGCCGCGCCATCGCGCGCTTCACCAGCCCCGGCTCGCTGCCATCCGCCAGCCGCACGAGTTCCTCATGCCTGAGGAAGAATACCAGATCCTCGTCGGCCAGCATCCCTTCCCGCACCATCAGCTCCGCCAGATGGCGGTAAGCCTTCTTGAACCGGTCCACCACCCGGATGCTCCGCGACTTGGTGTATTCGCGGTTCACCACACCCTTGCGCGCCTGAGCGATAATGCTCTTTACCGCCCAGCGCAGCAGCCCTTTCTTTCCTTCCAGCAGCGCCTCGATGTTTTTGTCCACCGTGCGCGTTTTCGCCGTTTCCTCCGCGCCGGTGGCGATAACGGTTTTTAAGTAATGGCACAGGCTCTCCTCGTCCGCATGCCACGACCTGCTGCGCATCTCCGCCTCCCGGATGGCGCGGTGCCCGTGCCGTTTGAGGAAATCGCCCAGCGCTCGCCGGCTTTCCGGCCCGCAGGTCCTTATGTACTGCGCCAGCTCCTGCGCGCTCAGCGTCCCGATATCCGGCTTTTCCTTAAGCAGCGCCCGGGCCGCGCAGCGCAGCGAGCGCAGTATGTCCACGCTCTCAATTCCGTCGATATCCTCCAGCACCCCGGCAATCTTCGCCTTGGCGGTATCCGCGTCCAGGCCGTCCGCCATCAGTATCATAAACAGCGCGCTGGTCATCGCCCCGGAATGCCCCGACGTGATATAGTGCCACCAGAACGCCTCGTTCATCATCCACAACCGGTCGGAAATCTCCTTCAGCTGCTCGCGGGCCGTATCGCGGGCCGGAATCTCCGCCCCGTCCGCCAGCGCCTTCAGCCTGCGGCAGGCCCGCTCGGGGCGCAGTATCATGGAGAAATATCGGCGCGCGTTGTTCACCTTGGCCAGTTTGCCCACTTTGGGCACGGGCGGCCGCGGCACGTTCTTAAGCAGCCGCCCGGTGATGCTCAGCTCCACGCCCTCCCGGTTCGCGCCCAGCACATGGTCCCCGATGGCGTAAAGCCGCGACAGGGTGATGCACAGGTGGTTGCCGAAGCTGGCAATGCAGGTGCCGGAAGGAATGTCGTCCATATGCTTTGCGCCGCCCACGTGCGCAATCATCTTCCGCATGCCGTAGTCTATCGCATAAACGCTGGTGGACAGCGACAGCGGCGTCACCGCGCCGGGCAGCATCTCCCCGACATTGCAGGTGGTCACCACGTCGTCGTCCCTCACGTCCCGGCTGTCCAGCTCAAACGCGTCGGGCTCATCCGTCACCGTAATGGGCCTCGCCTGCAGCCAGAAAACCTCGTCGCCCCGCGCCGCCCATTCGATGTCCAGTTCCCTGCCGAAATGCGCTTTTGCCAAAAGCGCCCCTTCGGCAATGCGGCGCACCAGCTCCGGGCTTAATATGCCGCAGTCCTTGGCCGTCAGCGTAGTCTCGTCCACGCGGCAGGCAGCAGCCGTTACGCGCCCGGAAACCAGCGCTTCGCCCAGGCCTTCCACCGCTTCAATCAGCAGGCCGCCGCGCCCGTCCGGATGCTGCGTGAAGCACACGCCCGACACCTCGGCGTCCGCCATCTCCTGCACCACCACGCACATCTGCTCGCTCTTCGAACCGCCGAACACCGACGCGTATACCATCGCCGTTATGCTGCTGAGCGACGCGGCGCAATCGCGCACCGCCTGCCGCACGGCGTCTTCGCCTTCCACATTGAGAAACGTCCGGTACTGGCCGGCGCTGGAAAACTCCGCGCCGTCCTCAGCCGTCGCGGAAGAGCGCACGGCCACCCTGCCCATGCCGCGCTCCATATAATATGCCGCCGCTTCGTCCGCCGCTTCTTCGCGGCCAGCGTCCATCACCACAAACCCGGCCGGCACATTGAGGCCGCACTCCATCAGCTGCTGCAGGCCGCGCGCCTTGCCGCCCACATGAGGCAGCGCCTCTTCCGGTATCCTTCCGATATCGTATATCATGCCGCCGCCCCCTTTCACACGCAGCGGGCCGGGTCGCGGTTCCAGCCGAACTCCATCACGCCGCGGCCGCGAGCGCCTTCCAGCTCAAACGCGCCCACGCCTTCGTAAATGGTGTACGCACCGTCGGCAAACGGGAACGGAAACACCTCTTCGCAGCGGCATGCCGCCTTGAGCGTCCGCCCGTCCGCCAGCTTTACGGCCAGTTCAAACGCCCGCGGCACTTCGTGCGGCGTCACATCCCCTTCGATGCGCGCCTGCTCCACGCACACCGTCCTGCCGCCGTCCAGATAATACCCGGTCATCAGCTTCAGCACCGGGTAGCTCACCATGTTGGCGTTCAGCTGGCGCCCGTCCTCCATCAGCGCCATCAGCCAGAAATGCTTGTTCATGTAGTTCCAGTCGCGCTTGCCGAAAGAATGGTCGCGCATCGCCGGCAGGTCGATGGCAGCGGATTCCCCGTCCAGCTCCAGCGTGCCTTTCACCCGGCCCGGCTGCTCGTAATGCACCTGGTCGTTGCTCTGCAGCTCCGCGAAAAACGCCCGGCTCCACTTCTCCCGCGCGATCGCGTCGGCCATGATGCGCGCGTCCACGTCGTGCCCAAACTCGAATATGCCGCCCGACGCGATAAACGTAGCGTCCAGCTTCGCGCGCATCGGCTGCCCGGTGCTAAGAGCCTGCGCTTCGCCGTCATACGAGAACGCCCATTCCGCCCCGGGCTCGACACATTTCAAAGCGCTGGGCTCCTCGCCCGCAGGATACAGCTGCCGCCCGCTCATAACCGCGCGGCCCGCTGCGTCGCGGTACGCGAACCACACCTCGACGGATTTCGGCCCCCGCTGGGCATGCCGCACCAGCAGGCTGTTGCCCGCCGCGTTATGGCAGGAAAAATAATAGCTGTTGTTCTGGTGTTCGTCCGCATCCGCGGGCATCGTGTAGTTTTCAGCCTCGTCAGGCAAAAAAGGGTGTGCGTTTCTGCGCTTATTCAGGCTGCGTAAAATAAGCGCTTTCTTCAGCGGATAAAAGATATTCATGATGACAGGCTCCAAAATATAAAAATATGATTCCGAGGGATGTTGTCTATCCCTGACAACAATTATATACTTCTGGTATCTTATTATCAACGCGTATAACGCGCTCAGGAAAGGAACACGCCATGGTCGGTCATGCCATTATGGAATTAATCGACGTAAACGGCAGCGACACAAGGCGCATCAGCCACGCGCTAAAGGTGCTGGGCTTCGCACGCGCCATCGCAGAAGCAGAGGGCCTCTCCGGCGACGCGCTGGCAGTCGTCGAGCTGGCCGCCGTGCTGCACGACATCGCCATCCGCTGCTGCGAAGAAAAATACGGCTCCGCAAGCGGCAGGCTGCAGGAAAAAGAAGGCCCCGCCATCGCGCTGCCTATACTTCAGCGCTGCGGTGCCAGCGACGCCGTGGCCCAGCGTGTCGCCTACATCATCGCCCACCACCATACGTACGATGCCATCGACGGGCTGGATTACCGGATCATCGTCGAAGCGGATTTTCTGGTCAACCGCGACGAAGGCGAGTTCTCGCAGGAGGCTTTCCTGAACTTTGTCCGCCGGTATTTCGTCACAAAGGCCGGCCGGGAGATGGCGCGCCGCATGTTCGGCGCCGAATAGACCCGCAGCAGTTCTCAGCCCTGCAGTCCTCTCTCCTGCCGCTCCATGTTCTCAATCACGATATCGTAGATATCCCCCAGCGAAGCACAGTATTCCAGCACCTTCCAGGGCTCGTTGGTATGGTAGTGAATCTTGATTAAGCGTTCGTCGCCCACAGCCAACAAGCTGTCGCCCCGGAAATTTTCTTTGATATACCGGTTGATCTCGTCCTCCGAAAGGTTTTCCCCCTCAATCAGCATCTGCGTATCATACTTGTATTCCAGCATCACGGTTCTCTCCTATACTGCAATATGAGTCGGTCTATTTAAAGAACAAGCCGGGGCAAATAACCCCAGCATTGTTATTGTTCCGCTGAAATACTATTCGTTCTCCTGGTCGGTCTCATCCAAGTCTTCGTCATCTTCGCCATCTTCGTCGTCTTCATCGTCTTCTTCCCAGTCCTCATCGTCATCGATGAATTCCGTTACCTTGTCGATGAACAGTACGCCGTCCAGATGGTCGATCTCGTGGCAGAACAGCTTGGCGTAGTCGTTCTCCGCCTCAATCGTCACTTCTTTTCCGTTCTCGTCCAGCGCCTTTACCGTCACCTTCACCGGCCGCATCAGCTTGCCCCAGCGGCCCGGCACGCTCAGGCAGCCCTCCACCACCTCGTGCTCGCCGTCCGACGCCACAATCTCCGGATTCACCAGCTTCAGGTACTCGCCGTCCGGCGCGTTCACCACAATCAGGCGGCGCAATATACCGATCTGCGGCGCAGCCAGGCCTGCCCCGTTTTCGTCGCTTCTTAATGTGTCCTCGATATCCTGCAGCAGCATGCGCACGCGGTCATTAACTTCCCGCACGGGCTTGCATTTTTTTCTCAGCACTTCATCGCCTATCGTCCGTATTTCTCTCAGCGCCATATCTTCTCCTCGGCTGTTATTGGTTAATTAATCATCGCATACGGCTTCCGCCCTGTCAACCCATACCCGCGCGCCCCTGCAGGCGCAGCCATACCGGGCCATTGCTGCATCTTTCCCAACAGTTTTCCCAAACAGCATTTTGCCAAAAGCACTTGGAACATTGCAGGAATTATGAGATACTTAAAGAGCATTTTGTCCGGCTCTTCCTGTTAAGGATAACTGGAGAGGTGGACAATTGAGAAGCAGCATCAGTATCAGCAAAAGCCTTTTACGAATGAGTGAACTTAATAACCGGGAGCGAGACAGTTTTGTCGAGGAATTGAGAAACCAGGCCTTAAATGAGATAAGGCGGGTAGTACAAAACTTCATGAGGAAGCACACAGAAGCAGTCAGCAATTATATCATTCATGTTCATCCCCGTCGGTTTGTTTTTTATGGGGAAATAGGGGCGGGCAAAAAGTGCGCCTCCGGCTGTCTGTACAAGGTATGTCTTCCCATAGAGTGCCCCATAGAGTGCTGGATAAAAAGCGACATCAATGTCTCGCAAAATGAACTGTTTGTAAAGGTTAAATAGAGAAAATCTATTTCTCTTAACTGGATACAGTAGGAAAAAGCCGGACAAAATGCACCAGTGCAATCTTACCGAAAAAAAGAAAACAACCAGTCCATTTGGCCGGTTATCCAGGCTATCAAAGAATCCCAAACCCGCCAAACTGAACAGCCGGCCCGTTAGGCCGGCTGCCTCCGTCCAATACCCTCTACTATTGTTTCCGCCTTTATGCGGTCAGTATGCCATACGCAACGTCCGCAGCGGAAGCCGCGTCGGGTGCGTAGTAGTCCGCGCCGATGGAATCCTTGAAGTTCTCGGTAACTGGAGCGCCGCCCACCATGATGGCCACCTTGTCGCGGACGCCCATCTCCAATGCCTTGTCCACCACGTCCTTCATCACGCCCATCGTCGTGGTCAGCAGCGCCGAAGCTGCCACGATTTTCGCGTCGTTGTCGATAGCGGCCTGGATAAACTTCTCCGGCGGCACATCGGTTCCGAGGTCGATAACCTCGATGCCCTTGCCTTCCAGCATGATCTTCACGAGGTTCTTGCCGATATCGTGCAGGTCGCCCTTCACGGTGCCCAGTATCGCCTTGCCGATCGCCTTCACGTTGCCGCTCGCCAGCGCCGGCTTCAAAACTTCCATGCCCGCGTTCATCGCGCGCGCCGCAATCAAAACTTCCGGTACGTAAACTTCGTTATTCTTAAACTTGGCGCCGATAACCGCCATGCCGGCCAGCAAGCCTTCTTCCAGAATACGCTTGGGGTCCTCGCCGTTTTCCAGCGCCTGCGATACCAGCTCTTTTACCTTGGGCGCACGGCCCTGCTGCAGAAAGGAACTCATCTCTTCAAATATGCTCATTGCTCTGTTTCCTCCGCCTTTCTATTGATTATGCCCCGCTTTTCGCGGTATTTCCCCGGCGTGGTGCCGGTAAATTTCTTGAACACTTTAGAGAAATAGCTTTGGTCATCAAACCCGCAGCAGTAGGTGATGGACGACAGCGGCATATCGCTCGTCAGCAGCAGCGTCTTGGCGTTACGGATGCGCACCTCATTGATGTAAGACGACAGGTTGATGCCCTTTTCCTCCTTGAATATCCGGCTCAGATACGATACGCTGAACGATACGTGCTCGGATATGTCGTTCAAGGTGATGCGCTTCATGTAATTGGCGTTGACGTATTCCATCACCTTTTGTATGGTATCCGTATGCTTGGTGTCCGGCACAGCAAACACCATGCTGGTGTAGCTGTTCAATATGCCCGACAGCCATATGTTTAAGTCGTCCAGCGTCTCAAAACGCGCAATCTCCGTCATAAAGTCGCGCGAGAGGCCGAAAATGCGTCCCGGCTCCGCGCCGCCGTCAATCGCCGCCCGCGAGAGCAGCACCAGAAGCTCCGTCACCCGCGCCTTGATTGCGGCAAAATCCGCGCCTTCCGCAAAGAATATCGCGCCCAGAATTTCGTTCAGCGCGCGCTGCGCGCCGGCTTTGTCTCCCGCAGCGATATACCGCTGCAGCCTTTTTTCCGTTTCAATCGGGTATTCCGGCGGACGCGCTCCTGTCTTGATATTCTCTATCGTCTGGAATATCTCGTTGTACCGCGCACTGGACTGTTCCAGAAGCTTTAAGTCCTCAATGTCCCGCTGCTCGGAGTATGCCGCGATCACAAACAGCATATCCGCTATGGACGATACGCGCCGCGGCTCGACGTACACCAGCGTTTTTGACTCTGCGGCAATGTCCCGCGTGTTCTCCAGCTGCAAGCCCGGAAAGCCTTCTTCTATGAAATCATTCCGCGTCACCATCAGAAACGGCCCGATGACCAGGCCGTATTCGAGCACTCCCTGCCTCATTCCCGACGCTACGACAAACGCCGCCCCGGCCGGGCACAGGAACTCATACTTGCCTCCCCATCGTTCCGACTGGTAAACCGCATATTCCATCAGGCTCTCACAGGCGGCGCGCCCTTTTTCAGCAACCTGCCTGGCATAACAGACCTTGCAAAACGAACATCTGTCGCTGCGTTTACCTTCAGGCATATCCACGTGGAAGCTGGGCAGACCAACTGCATTGCCGAAAGTTTGCAAAAGCGCCAGCGCTGTGTCCCGTCCGCTCATTCGTCACCGTCCAATCGTTTTTATCATAAGCTTATTGTACTAGTCCAGTACGACGATTTAAAGAGCAGCCTCTTTAATCATCATTATAGAGATAGCCCGATTGCCGAGTATAGCACTATTTTTTATTTTATTGTACTATATTGTAGCATTGTTTATCCGCGGCATGCTGCAGCCCTGCCGCGCGCTTGACGCAAACGCCACGTTTTTGCTATACTATGTGTTACCCTGGAGAGATGTCTGAGCTGGTTTAAAGTGCCGGTCTTGAAAACCGGTGTTGCGCAAGCAACCGTGGGTTCGAATCCCACTCTCTCCGCCAAATAATACGTTTTTATCGTTATCTCAAAGAAAGCGTATTCGTTAAAGCGCTTTCTTTTTTTTTTGGCAGTTTCCTGTTTACAGACAAGGAAGGAAGTATAAATACTATATTTAGTCCAGATGATAAACCTCTTCCATTTCCGCCCATCATTCGCCCGGCTTGCGCGTCTCCAGCGGTTCCTGGCACGGGTCGGCTTCCTTTCACCAGCGCTGCGTCTCAGGATCGGCCTTCATTTTGTCCATATTCTTCTTGTAGTGTCCCCGGTATACTCGAAATAGGAAAAAAGACAGCCGTCCTTGTAAATATGGTAATCTCTGGTTGTTGCATTCCCTGAACGTCCAATAATCCCTCTCCGTCAAAATGAAGAAGCGTGTGTGAACGCCCCTTTTATTCCAGTTTGATATTTCAGTTTGACGCACGATTACTCGCTCCGGTGGCAGCATCCGCGGCCTATTGCAGCATCCCCAGCCGCGCCATTACCGCCCGGGTAATCTCCTTCACCAGCTCGTCCTCGCTCACGGCATTGCTCGCGGTATTCCCCGCCGCTGCATCGATATCCCGGCCGCCGCAATATCCATCCCCCAGATATCCTAAATCGTTTTTCCCGAAAACATCGCGCCGCACGCGGAACAGTTCGCTGATCTGTTCCGGCGTCAGGCCGTGTTCGCCGCCCAGCACCCGCGCGTACAGTATGATGCCCGCATAGTGCTCCAGCGTTTCCATTTTATAATAGGCGTCAAACACATCGCTGCCCACGGTCAGCGCTCCGTGATTGGCCAGCAGTATGGCGTCCGTG
>JAAXZP010000082.1 GCA_012719815.1 Christensenellaceae bacterium | reverse complement strand
GTGGAAGGCATACTGCCGCAGAAGGGCGAATCCGCGTCGGATAAGGCTGAGACAAAAGCGAAATCTGCGACGAAGGCGTAACCCAGGTACGTCGGCAGAGTGGTTGGCAGCGTCGTCTGCACACAAAAGGACCCTGCGTTGGTGGGCGTGGCGCTGAAGCTGGTCGAGGTCATTGAAAATGGCGTCGTGACGAATACCATTGTGGCTGCGGACGCGATGCGTCTCGCAGGCGACGGCGACTTTGTGTATCTGATCGGCTCCAAGGAAGCGGCTATGCCGTTTCTCGACCAGAACAGGCTGAATCCCTTCGATGCTTCCATCATGGGGTTTATAGACGAGTACAACGAAAACATATAACAACAATAAGGATTTTGGAAAGGAGTTTTATCAATGGAAAAACAGGCATTGGGTATGGTTGAGACCAAGGGTCTCGTGGGCGCGATCGAGGCTGCGGACGCCATGGTGAAAGCGGCGAACGTGACGCTGATCGGCAAGGATAAGATCGGCAGCGGTCTGGTGACTGTGATGGTGCGCGGCGACGTCGGCGCGGTGAAGGCGGCGGTAGACGCGGGCGCAGCGGCTGCCAAGCGCGGGGGCGAGCTGTACAGTGTACATGTCATTCCGCGTCCGCACGACGAAGTGGAAGCGATTCTGCCTACAAAATAAGCGGAAAGCGAGAGCGGGCCATTGAAAATCGGACGGGTCGTGGGCAACGTTGTGTCCACGGTCAAAAACAAGACCCACTATGGCTATAAGCTATTGCTGGTGGAATACATCGATACCAAAGGGAACCCGATAGGTCCCCGGCGGATTGCGTTCGATTGTGCGCACGCGGGAGTGGGCGATATCGTGCTTGTCAACGAGGATGGCGGCGCGTCCCAGATGCTGCTGGAGGACAAAAATGTGATTGCTGACCTGACCATCTGCGGTGTGCTGGATCACTTTTCGTTCGACGGCGAGATCGTGCGCCTGTAGGCGGAAAGGAATTGGGCTATGGATCTGAACAGTATAGATATCAGAGAAGTCGTGGAACGGGTCACCAAAGAGGTGTACGCACGCATCGGCAGCGCCGGTTTGGAGAACCTGACGGTGCCGGCGCTGTCGTATAACATGACACAGATTGCCGCTGCGATTGAGCACTCTCTATTGAACCCGGACATGACGCGAGAGAAAATACTGAAGGGCTGCGCGGATGCCCGGAAATACCGCTTCGCCAATATCTGCGTGACGCCGTTTTTTGCGGCGGAGGCGGCAGAGGCGCTGGCGGGCACAGGTATTCCGGTCTGCGTACCCATCGGTTTTCCGCACGGTGCGGCATCCACTGCGGCCAAGATCACCGAGATTCGCGAGGCTATCATGAACGGCGCGGGCGAACTGGACCTCTCGCTGCAGATTGTGGCCATCAAATCGGGCGATTATGATGCTGCGAGGAAGGACCTGGACGCCATGCTGAGCGCGGCGGGCAGCCGCGTTAAGGTGAAGGCCATTTACGAGCAGGGGCTGTATACCGAGGAAGAAAAGGTGAAGGTGCTCACCATGGCCAAACAGGCCGGCGTGGATTTCATCAAGATCAGCAACGCGCTGACGGGAAAGAAGGCCGTGGTGGAAGACGTCAAATTCGTGCGCTCCATCATTGGCAAAAGCATCGGCATCAAGATCGATGGCGGTGTGAAGGATGCAGCCACGGTGAGTGCGCTGCTGGCGGCTGGCGCCAACAGGGTGGGCGCAAGCGCCAGCGTGCAGATTGTGACACAGGGCTAAGTGTATATAAAGCCGGCTGCGCCGCGAAGATTTTGGCGGCGCGGCGGTGCGAGAACAAAAGACAGGCCGTGCCTGACGCAGCATGCGCATATGCTGTGAGAAGGCGCGGCACAGTCTTGCCCGCAGCGTATTGCGCGGGTGGTCCGGGCCCAGTCAGTCTGTGCCTGCAGATGAGCGCATGAGGTTCTTATGCGCTTTTTGCGTTGCATAGGGCGGACCCGAAAGACATTTCGGGGTGTGGCTATTGGCGGCGAAAAAGATGGGAGGCGGACATGGGTATCGAAACCCTGCTGAAGGATTCACTGGACAGTATGAGCTCAAAGCCGCTTTACGCCCAGTTGGCCGCGCAGATCGAAAACCTGATACAGACCGGCGGGCTGAAAGCCGGTGAGCTTCTCCCGTCGGAGCCGGAGCTGTGCGAACAGTTGGGCATCAGCCGTTCTACCGTGAGGCTGGCTTTGGCACACCTGGAGGAGGAAGGCTTTGTGGTGCGCCGGCGCGGCAAGGGCACGTACGTGAACAGCCCCAAGCTTTTGCGTACGCTTTCGCGGCTGTGCAGCTTTACGCAGCAGATGGCTGACCTGGGCGTGCAGAGCACATCCAGGATACTGGAATTTTCCCTTTTGGATGAAGACGACGGGCAGCTGCCTCCCGGATTTAACGGAAAGACATACAAAATCGTTCGCCTGAGGCTGGCGGACGGACAGCCGTTTATGATAGATACGGCGTTTGTGCCACAGTATATCGCGCCGTCCCTTACGAAAGAGGCGCTGGAAGGGCGGTCGCTGTACGATGTTGTCGAGCAGATGACCGGGCATACGCCTTACCGGGCGCACGAGACATACGAGGCGGTGAAGCTGACCCGTGAGGAAGCGCAGCTGCTGGAGACGGAATCGCGGGCGGCTTTTCTGGTGAAACGGGTATCGAAAATGAAAACGGGCGCGCTGTTTGAAACGGCGTCCATGCTGATTCGCGGCGACAGGTGCCGGCTAACGGCCACGCTGCAGAGCGACGCCGTCGCGTTTACGCGGCAGCTTCAGCGGTAATACGCTATTTGGACAGGATGTCGTAGGTGGATTTGTATATTGCGGGCGCGACGTCTTTCCACCTGCGGATGAACGCTTCCGCAGCGTTTTTTGACCAGGTGATAAGGTTCAGTTCGAACACAGGCAGCTGGTTTTCCAATATTTTCAGCATC